>JAGRAG010000218.1 GCA_020435025.1 Bdellovibrionales bacterium
TCCGCAGAAGATATCTTTTCGCTTTTAAAAAAACATCAAGTCACCATGGAGGGAAAGTCCTTCGCCGTCGGCCTTAGAGTCGAACATTCGCAAGCCTTGATCGACCGAATTCAGTACCGACAATTTGCTGGCCACCCAAAACTAGGAGCAGCCAACTACAAGCTGACCTATCATGATCACGATGCAAATATTGGAATCTACAGTTTTTGCATGTGCCCAGGTGGATATGTACTTTCCTGCGGGACAGAACCGGGACGCGTTGTCAGCAACGGAATGAGCAATTATCATAGAAATTCCCCTTATGCCAATGCGGCCATCGTCGCCACAGTTGACCACGAAAAGCTTTTTGGCCAAAACAATCCCTTTGCTGGATTGGAGTTTCGAAGGTCCCTTGAGTCTTCTGCTTATGAAGCCGTTCAAAAAAATGGAGGCACTAAAGAACTGCCTGCCCAGAGACTGATGGATTTCTTTCACGAAGAACTGTCTTCACTCCCTAAGTCTTCATGCCCCAGCGGAGTCACTCCCGTTCGCCTGGACCAACTTTTTCCGGAAAACTTACTGCCCTACTATCGACAGGGCATTGATAATTTTGAAAAGAGCATGAAGGGCTTTAAATCCAATGAGGCTCTACTTATAGGTGTAGAGACTCGCACCTCTTGCCCCGTCCGAGTGGCCAGGGATCCTGTTTCTATGGAATCCCTCTCCCATGCGGGACTGTTTCCGACTGGAGAAGGGGCTGGTTATGCTGGTGGAATCACAAGTGCTGCATGCGATGGTGTTCAAGTCACAGAAGTCCTTATTCAAAACCATATTCTTAACTAGAATTAAGTCCCACCACTTGATAACCTCGTCCGAGTCCCATTCTTTTCTGGTCTTTTGTCGGTAGCAACTCCTTGAGTTTAGCCTGTTTATTTACATCCCTTACTGAGCGCTTATAATGAGTTAAAGGGAGGATGGGTGGAGTATATTCTTATTGTCGAACCAGAAGTTTCTGTTGTCCGCACCCTTCAGTCTACTTTGGAGAGTCTCCAAGACCCCAAAAAACTAAAAGCCTTTTCTTCTGGGACAGACATGCTCAATTGGCTCACCAAAAAAATCGCAGAAAAAAAGCGTCTTGGTGACAAAATGCAAATGGATGTGCGACTCATTATCCTTGATAGTCACATGGTCGCAGAAGGAAAAGCTCATCTGCTCGAACCCATTCAAAAAAGGCTTGTGGCAGAAAACCTCACACATCCTGAAAAGCCCTGTGGCTATGTAGTGACTTTTTATGAATCAGAAGATTTTAATATTCGACACTACATTCACCCCCTGATTTACAATGTAATTTTTAAGCCCTTTGATGCCCTACTTTTAAAAGAATCTCTGAAAGCTGCTTTAAATGGGCGAGTTCCAGTGCAGCCAGAAGTTTACGTTCACGATGCTAAGGGGCAGGTAGAGATACTTAAGGATATTAAAACTACCGCAATTACTGAGCTCGGTTTCCGTACGCAAAGTGCGAGAGAGATTCCCTTCGGAAAAAAGGCCCGCTACTACTGTGAACACTTTCGCGGTTCAGGGAAAGAGTATGTCTATGCCTTTTGCTATGCAAACCGCACAGACCCAAAAAGCCCAAAACACTTTCTATCTTCATTTGCCTATTTCGGAATCAGCAAGGACCAGCTACGAGCCATCCGTCGATTTATCCATTCCCGACCCACTCATCACGAAATGCCTATCCAGAATGAATATAAAGAGGATCACCAAGAATGTATTGTTGTCCTCACACAAGAAACCGAGACTTTACAAGCTATCCAAGCCATTTCTAAGGAGAGATTCAAAAAGCTAAAGGTGATTCACCTCCCCTCGTTATCGGAACTGAACATTGCTTTAAATCGAACCTCACCAAACCCCAAAACCAACGCCTCATCCATCAAAGAACTACGTCTTCGTATCCATCCGAAAAGCCACCTGTTGTTACAAATCATCGTCGACGGCAAACCACTATCAGACACCGAATCATTTCTAGGTCATTCCGTTGCGACTTTAACCTCAGGGAAGCAGACCTTGTCCTATCTTCTGAATGCAAAATACGATCGACAGCTCTCATTGTTCTTACAAGCCCCAAAAAAAGCGGCAACGCCAGTGACCGCGTTTAAAAGCTCTGAAAATGTCTTAGAGTATTTTAAAGTAGAGGACTACGATGACACCACAATGGATCAAATGGCTGAGACCGATAAAGAGCTCCCTGAGGATTGTAAAGATTTAATCTTAGTGCCATTGAATTCTGAGGAGCTGAAAACTCACTTAGGAATACAGGACACTCAACTAAGTCATATCGAGGCTATTTTCGTTGAGTTGCCGGACTATGTAAGCGATTCCTACCTTCTATCGCTGAAACACTTAAGTGAAGAGATTCATATGCAGCGCTCTGGAACGGCCCTCTTGGCGCTGGCTCGCAACCAGATCACCACCTATGAGTCTCTAGAAAGATTTAAATTTTTTGATGACTACATTGTTCATCCCATCGATTCATTTTATTTTTCGCACAAATTAAAGCAACTATTTCCACACATAGAAAACAAAGAGGGCGAAATCAGCCGAGAAGGCATTGAAGAGGTCACGACAATTCAGACGGCTCTTCCCGTCCGCGTACAAAAAATTTCTGAGCTGCACATCTCAATTCTTCACAACCGGCCTCTGAAGCTCGGAGATGTTCGGCGCTTTGTTCTTTTCTCGTCCGACTCAGAAGAGTTGCCCGCCGTTTGGGGGGCTTGCAATCATGTGCAGCCATCAGGAACCGATGAGTACCTTCATGAATTTATCTATTTTGGGGTCAACGACCATCACCTCCGTTTTATTCGGAAGTGGATGAAACAGCAATACATCCACTCAAAAGCCCAGTAGAACATCTATTTAGGTATTTTAAATTTCCAATCATCCTAGGAAAAGGGTTGAATGTTGCCCTGTATCTATACTATGTTAGCCCTTTAAATATGAAATAAAAAAGAGGTAAACCATGAGCCAAATCACTGCTCGGCACATTCTTGTCGAACACCAACACGAAGCTGAAGATCTTTTAAAAAAACTAGCGGATAATAAAACATTTGAAGAGTTAGCACAGTCCTATTCAAAATGCCCCTCAGGACGCGATGGAGGCATGTTAGGACAGTTTGGCCGCGGGCAAATGGTCGCCCCTTTCGAAGAAGCGGCATTTGCCTTAGAAGTGGGAGAGACCTCTGGTCCCGTTCAAACTCAATTTGGCTATCACCTTATTAAAAGAGAAGCCTAAACGTAAAAGGAGCCTATCATGATCGCTGTGATTAAAACCAATATGGGAACGATTAAAGCTAAACTTTTTAATGAAGAGTCTCCCAATACGGTAGCCAACTTTGCGGGCCTTGCTGAAGGAACTAAAGAGTTTTTAAATACCAAAACTGGACAAATGGAAACCGGTCATTACTATGATGGCACTACTTTTCATAGAGTGATACAGGGATTTATGATTCAAGGTGGTTGTCCGCTTGGAAACGGAACGGGCGGTCCTGGTTATGAATTTGACAATGAAGATCACCCTTCTCTCAGCCATGACAAGCCAGGAATTTTATCTATGGCCAATCGAGGTCGAGACACCAACGGAAGTCAATTTTTTATCACTACCGTGAGCTGTCCTCACCTTAACGGAGGTTATTCTGTTTTTGGTGAAGTCGTTGAAGGCATGGAAGTCGTTCATTCCATAGAAGAAAGTGAAACAGATTTTCAAGATCGCCCCGTCACACCTGTTGTGATCGAATCGGTTCGTATTGAAAAATAAAGGAGACCTTCTTGGCTGACTTGTCGCACTTAAAACCTCAACCACTGTGGAATCACTTTTCAGATCTTTGCCAAATCCCTCGGCCTTCAAAACATGAAGAACAGGTCTTAAAATATTTAGAGGATAAGTGCACATCCTTGGGCTTAGAGAATTTTCGGGATGAAATAGGAAACTTGATCGTCAGAAAAAAGGCGAGCCCAGGCCAAGAACAGCGAAAGAAGGTCGTTCTCCAATCGCATGTTGATATGGTTCCTCAGAAAAACTCCGACAAGAGTCACGACTTTATAAACGATCCGATTACCACCATTATTGAAGGCGACTGGCTCAAGGCTGATGGAACCACACTCGGAGCCGATAACGGAATGGGAGTGGCTTCCACATTAGCTGTCCTTGCCGCCGATCACATTCAACATGGCCCCCTCGAAGCCCTATTTACGATCGATGAAGAAACAGGAATGACGGGAGCCCAAGGTCTTCGGCCTGACGTCCTTAAGGGAGAAGTTCTGATCAATTTGGATTCCGAAGACAATGGACAGATCTTTATTGGCTGTGCTGGCGGTGTCGATGTCGTCCTGACTGGTGAGTATTCCCCTCAGCCTCCACCAGCAGATTTTTCCTTCTTTGAAATTTCTGTCACTGGACTTAAAGGTGGTCATTCCGGCGTCGATATTCATTTAAATCGCGCCAACTCAGCCCGCCTTCTTCACCAAATTCTCATAGAGCTTGAAAAATTGACGCCGATATACATTGGTAGCCTTCAAGAAGGCACTTTAAGAAATGCCATTCCTAGAGAAGCCTTTGCCAAAATAGCCTTGAACCCTAAGCCTCTGGCGCGGATCCAATCCAAAATTATGGATCTGCAAAATAAATTCACAAATGAATTTAAAGATATAGAAAGTAATATTCAAATACAGATTAAAGAACTGAGCGAGGCCTTTATGGTGGCCCCTCTTCAGTGGTCAAGCCTCCTCCATCGATTGATCGTCGACACTCCGAATGGGGTCAGTTCGCTTCATCCCGACTTTCCAGGGGTCGTTGAGACGTCGTCAAACTTAGGCGTGATTCATATGCAAAACGGCAAAATCCAATGTGTTTCTCTTGTCAGAAGCTCAAGTGAATCGGGAAAAAAGTCATTGGCTGAGCGGATTTGTCATTTGTATTCTAAGTCTGATTTTAAAACCGCACTCCAAGAAGACTATCCAGGCTGGAATCCCAATCGTCAATCTGTAGCCTTAAAGACTGTTCAAGAGGTTCATCAAAAGTTATTCCATAAGCCGGGGGAGATTAAAGTCATCCACGCTGGCCTTGAGTGTGGAATTCTAGGATCCATCTATCCCCATTGGGATATGATCTCGATTGGCCCTACCATCAGATACCCTCATTCTCCTGACGAAAGAGTGCTTATTCCTTCAGTACAGGATTTTTGGAAACTCTTAGTCGGCACGCTTGAGGCGATTTAAGTACATTCCTAATATTTAAAAATTGCAGCGTTTCATTGCTAAGGAGTCGCTTCTTAAGATTTGTAGTCCCTTTACTGTGCCCAAAAGCGAGTTTGGGTGGTGCGCTGCTCGCGAAGTGAGCAGCGCTGCTGCCCACTCTGTCTGAGTCT
>JAGRAG010000219.1 GCA_020435025.1 Bdellovibrionales bacterium
TCATTTGGAAATTGTCATGGACAAAATTCATCTCAATACACCCTTCACGCGCAGTTCCGCAGCTGCGGTGCGGACATTTATGGCCGCTCCGCTTGGCGAGGACTGTCTGAGCATGAAGGGTGTATTGAGATGAATTTTGTCCATGACAATTTCCAAATGAGACAAAAAATTTCAAAGACCTCAACTAAAATTACCGTCCACGCGTTCTATAAAATCTTTTTCTGTACTTAAAAGATGTCTTCTTCAGCAAGGACATCCATCCATCATTCGGAAATATATTGACTCTAAAAATATGGAAATGATCCTCTTCGAGGTGTTGGCCTCCTGAATCTGTGGAAACGCCAAACTTATAACCTTCTTGTTCAACTGCTTGTCTAATCGCTTCCGTCGAACGGCCAAAAGGATAGGCAAAAGTGACGATTTCCGTATCTAACTGCTCTGTAAGAATTTGCCGAGAAAGTGCTAACTCATCTTTAACCATTCCCAGCCCCTTTTCAGAGGCCAAACGAACCAAGTCTTTATGCCGTAAACCATGCGATCCTATCTCAGAACCCTGACTAAGAAAGGAAGACATTTCTGAAAATGACATAAGAAGACTTTCTTCTTCAAATCCATCGCCAAGATCCCACGAGTTTATTTTTAAATTTTCATCGGCTAAACAGAAAAGAACTATCTTGAATTGGTACTTTTTTAACAAAGGAAGAATATTTTCATAGTTGTCTTTATAGCCATCGTCAAAAGTAATAAAAACCGGTTTTTTGGGAAACAGTGACCACGGTTTTTCACCTTCAAAAAATGCCAAATACTCCTTAAACGTAAGGGGGGTGAATCCAAAAAACCTCAAGAATCGAAAATGGGACTCCAAGCGATCCTTAAGAATATAAGTCATGTGCCGAGTTTGTGGAACCTTCTTAGGTACCTTATGGTACATGAGGGCTGGAATGTGATACGGCATGGCCTTATACGCTTTTGCTTTTTTATAAACGTCAAAGACGGCATTCCCAATTCGGTCTAAACTGTAAAACGAGTGAACTCTTGCTGCTATCTCTTCTCCGACCGAACTCGGCTTTGGATCAGAAATCCAATTTTCAAGATCTCGATAAATCTGATCAAGATCTAAGTTTCTCGCTTCAAACGAAGCCGCAACATCCCCAAAGTTTGAAGCAACACACCTTTCCCAGGAGTCTTTACCAACTAGACCTTCGTAATTTGCTTCGCCTAAGGCAAATACTGTTTTTCCAAGCTGCAAGCTTTCCATGGCAGATCGACCGGAGGCAATTACGACATCAGACTCTAAAATCCGCTCTCGCAACTCTCGAACAAATCCCAAACACTCAATATCAACTGCACAACTCTTCAATTGTTTTTGCGCTTCTTGTCTCAAGTGGCCCACATCTCCACCGATAATCTTTATTTTCAAAGAGCCTTTAAATTTTTTTAAAAGCTTAGGGAAAACGGATTCAATCAAATCAGAAGCACTTTCTCCCTTTGGACCAGTGGTTCGTCCTATTAGTGAAATGACTTTTACAGCAGATGAAGAGGTCACAGCATTCTCTGACAGTGCCTGTTTCAAACAGTTGGGAAGAGTCACTATTATTTTTTCCGGAAGATATAACTCATGAATCAGGTGCTGGCGGATATTTTCACACACAGCCATCAACTGTTGGCCGTATATGTTTTTTCGCACAGAAGAGGAGTGAACGTGCTGACGCCCGTGGATCGTAGAAACCAGAGGGACTAACTGACCTTTCAAAGCTCGATTTGCCACCCAACTGGCTGCTCGGGAATGAGCATGAACCACATCGATCTGACTTTCCGCAATTACTTTTTTTAAAAAGGCAATATTTCGAATTCGTTGTCCCAGCTTACGATTGCCTATGGGATAGGGAATAAATGAAATTTCCGTACTGACAAACAGATTATCAGAAATGATGAAGACCTGATGGCCCTGCTCTTTTTGCCACTCCGCCAAAGCCACAGCGTAAAATTCGGCTCCTGTCGGCTGTAGCTGTGACAACACGTGCAAGATATTCATAATACTTCTCGGCCCTCTCGTTTCGCTTCCAGGTAATCCCACCGCTGGTAAAGATTTTCAACGATCTGCTGACACTCCGTCACCTTTTCAATCTGTTGATGCAGCGCTTTTGCATCAGCAAGTAGAGTCGGAGATTCTAATTGGGCTTGTTCCTTTAGAAGGTTCTCTTCTGCCTTTTCTATATTCTTTTCTATGCTTTCCCACTCTTTTTGCTCAAGATAGGAAAGCTTTTTTTTCTTAGCTGGCCGGCCTGTTGTTTTTTCTGACTTTTCTACTTCTGACTTGGATTCCTTTTGAAAAGCCTCGTTCTCCCACTGATAGAAGTCGGCATACTGTCCCCATTGCCCCGCACCCTTAAGAGCTAAGTAATGCGTAGCGATTTTCTCTAAGAAACTACGATCATGAGATACTATTACAATACCTCCAGGAAATTCTAACAAGCTCTGTTCTAAAACCTCAAGAGTCTCAATGTCCAAGTCATTGGTTGGCTCATCAAACAACAAAACATCAGCCTCTAGCAACATAAACTGCGCCATGAGCAGTCGGGCTTTCTCACCTCCTGACAAATACTTTACTTTCAACTGAAACTGATCTTGCTGAAACAAAAACCGTCTAGCGTATGCCGCCGCATGCAGAGACTTGCCCTGAAATATAACGTAATCACTATCCCCGCCCGTTAAAGATTCAAGAACCGTACTTTCTAAATTTAGCTGTTTTCTATTTTGATCAAAGTAAGTTATTTTAAGACCATCAGCTTTTTCTAGACTCCCCTGATCCAAGGAAAGTTCTTCAAACAAGGACTTCAGCAAGGTCGTTTTCCCGGAACCATTCAGTCCTAAGATGCCCCAGCAATCACCCGGTCGAACAAGTAAATCTAAGTCCGTAAAGAGCTTCTTTCCTCCGAGTGACTTAACTGCGTTGGACACCTGAAGAAGTTTTTTACTACGAATCTCACTTGTTGAAAACTCTAAGTTCTGAACCGTTCTATTCTTACTTTGCCGATCTCTGATTTCTTGAACTTGATCTCCCAATTCATAAGCGGCCTTGATACGGGAGCGACTTTTTGTCGACCGCGCCTGGGGAGATTGACTGAGCCATTCAGATTCTCTTCTTAACTTGTTAGCCAAACTACTTTGTTGGGACTGTTGTGCTTCAATATACTCAGCTTTTTTTTGCAGAAACTGTGAATAACTTCCCTTAACCGAAAGATTACCACCTTTGTAGACGGGATGAATTTCAACAATCCGATTAGTGATGTTTTCTAAAAAAGTTCGATCATGGCTGACCACTACAAAAGGGAAACGAGACTTCTTTAGCAGCCCTTCTAACCAAAATATACCTTCCCAATCCATATGATTGGTCGGTTCATCAAATAAAATAAGGTCCGGATTCGTAACCAGGGCTTCTCCAATTGAAAGTCTTTTCTTCCAACCCCCCGATAGGGTTTGGACCTCTTGCTCTGGGTCCTCAAATCCTAAAAGACTTAACACTATTGAAATTTGAGTGGGCCCTTCCAAATTGGCACGACCGGAAGCCTCTAAAGATCTCTCAAGAATTTTTTTTACCGTCAAATTCGGAGAATACTCACTCGCCTGTCCAACATAAGCAACATAAGCACCCCGCTGACGAGCCACCTCACCACCATCGACCTTCTCCAACTGCGCCATAATTTTAAGAAGAGTCGATTTTCCCGTTCCATTCGGCCCAATCAACCCCAAACGGTCCTCATGCCCCACTGATAAGCTCATCCCTTCAAAGAGCACCTTTGTTCCAAAAGTCTTAGTTATCGAATTTGCAGTGATCAACATGCGTGTGTTTTATCATCAAAAATCTAAGGCCACAACACACTCAATTGGCATGAGGGTGAAAAAGTACGACGCTCACACCACGAGCTTTTGTTTTTCCTCTGTTTCGATAGGAGTGCGGCTTATCACCAGGAAAGGTCAAAACATCGCCCTTTTTTAGGGCAAAAACTTGGCCCAAAACCGCAATATCGATACTTCCCTCTATACAAACAAAGTACTCTTTTGTTCCTTCCACATGGGGAGATCCCGTAAAACGCCCTCCCACATCTAATATCAAATCATCCATTTCCGTGGCGGGAATGGTATGTGGTAGAAGCTTTCTTAAAGTCACTCCTTTTCTCGATCGAACATCTAAGGGGATTTCATCTGCTGGAATGTGCTGACATTCTGCCCTGGGAGCACTTAAAAGTTCATCAACTGAAAGGCTCAATCCCTGCGACAGCTTCACAAGCACCTCAAGGGTCGGATTAGCACTTCCAGATTCTATCAAAGCCACTGATGGTCGAGTCAAACCCGATATCTTTGCTAACTGCATCTGAGTCAGCCCCTGCTTTTTTCGCAAAGTGACCACATTTTTCGCCAAATTCTGAGCCAATATGTTCATCGAAGTATCCTTTTGCTATTAAAATAGCAAATTAGTTACTATTATGTCCATATAGATTTACCTTGTTTTTAGGAGGTGAATCATGAAAATTAAATTTGATCACATAAACGTCACAATCAGTAATTTAGAAGAAAGCCTATCTTGGTACCAAAACATTCTCGGAATGCGCCTTCTGGAAAAAGGAGTTAAACCCGATGGATCCAGGTGGGCTATTGTTGGATTAGATGAATCCATGATCTGCATGAACGAGTACCCAAATAGGAGCCGAGCCAACTCCTTCAAATTTGAAAACTATCAAATCAATCATTTAGGAATAAGAATTTCTGATGAAAAAGAGTGGTTACGACGTGTGGAGGACTTTCATTTAGACCTCCTCTACGGAGGCCTCAATCAATACCCCCACTCAAAGTCATGGTATGTAGCCGATCCAGATGGTCATGAATTCGAAATTTCCTTCACAAACAATCAACCCATGAAATTCCCACCACTAAAAAAAGGAGGACTTCATGCAAAATAATGAAGAAAGACCTCAAGACACTTACTATTGGCAGCTACTCACACAATGGATATAAATCTGTTCAAACTACCCCATTTATTGCGGATGAAAGGGGGTAACGTAAAATCTTTCTCAAGACGCTTTCCAATTGATTCCCAAACGGACGATTTTGGAAAGCAAATCTTGATAGGTATCGCCGTCGGATTCCGCAGAGGAACTCAGATCTTCTTGATAGCCAATATCTGGATTGGGATTTGCCTCTAAAAAGAAGATCTCTTCTTTTTCATTCATTCTTAAGTCTATCCGTGCATACCCAGATAAATTCAAAGCCTTGTAAGCGATTCGGCTGATCGACTGCATTTCCTGACTCTGCTTGTCGGTTAAGTTCTCTGCCGGTCCTGTGTGAATTCCATGTTTTCTTCGAAAATCAAAATCCCATTTTACTTTGGAAGAAGCAATAAATGGCATTCCTTTTGGTGCGCGATCAATGAATAGCTCCCAGACCGGATAAACATGCAAACGAGCATTCCCAACGATCCCAACATAAAATTCACGGCCCTCTATGTAGGACTCAACCATCACGTCGGCTTCAAAATTTTTATGAAGATACTCCACTCGTTGTTTTAACTGAATTTTGTTATGTACGATCGAATTCTCGTCAATTCCAACCGAAGCTTCTTCTAATTGTGTTTTCACAAAACAAGGAAACTCAATTTCTTTAGGTACTTTGACTTTTTTGTTTTTCTTAAACACCCAAAAAGGGGCCGTTCGTATTCCTTCGGCCATAACTATAGTTTTAGCAAGAGCCTTATCACGAGCTAAAATAAGGCCTCTCGGGTTAGACCCAGTATAAGCGATCCCTTTCATTTCTAGATAACTCACTATGTTTTGATCAAAGACCGCTTCCCCTGCGAACTCCTCTAAAAGATTAAAAACAATCTTTGGCTGATACTCGTCTATTGCCTTTCTAAGAACTTCTAGATCATGATTGATACCAAGGACTCTAACATCAAATCCGCTTTCTCTAAGTCCTTTAATCACGTCATACTCCGTTTTCCAATGAGCTTCTCGCCACTGTTTTTGGCTGCGCACCTTGTGCGGAGGAACTAGGTCAGAATGAACTAAAACGAGGATTTTCATAGAGAGACCACTCCTTAAGTATCTAGAGATTTAGCCTGAAAACCTTCCCTGCGACCAAACCGCTTAAGGCCTACATCCAAAAAACTATTTCTATCTCTCTATTATAATAAGATTTTGTTTCGCCCTCTGCGAATATCCTCTAGAGTTTGGTCCACAATAAAATCTAAAAACTCGGCTTTAGTTTGTCGGTGGGACGACTTAAGACCGAGGCCCAATTGTCTAGCTCGGTGTTTCACTCGAAAAAGAACATTCCGGACTTCATAACCAGAAAGACCTAACTGCGAACTCACTTCTTTTTTGACTTCGTTTTCGACTTTCGAAATAAAGTCAACAGAGCTGGTTCCTCGAAGTTTCCTTCTAGTTTGTGGAACAGGTTTTAAGGTCCGTGAATTTCTAACGTTAAAAATTCGAATGAGCCATTCATCCAACTCCGAGTGAACCCCTAACCTTAGTTTTTTACACTTTCTTTCATAGTAGTCACCAAGAGTCATTCTTGAGGAACTCAATGAGCTTGAAACAGTCACCTGATTTTTCCGGAATCGATGAAGTTCTTCTCCATGCTTTAAAATTTGAGTCATTGCAGACAGCTTTTCAAAAACGGCTCCTGATTTGTACTTCTTACGCCAATGACTTTCCGGATTTAACCAAACAGCAAAAGTCTCCGCAAAGTCCTCATCTGGATGGCACTGAGCATATCCATCTCCTAAATGATGAACAAACTTTCTTACGTAGCGCTTCGGCTGATAAGCTCTTGGATAAGGTTGCCTAGTGTCCCCAAAGACTTCCTTGCGCAAGGGATCCTTGGATAATTCGTAGGCATGCTCAATAGCGTGACCTGTTTCGTGGCGCAAATAGCGCATCATATTTTGTGCTCCCGCCCCTTCTGCAGTTCCCACCATTTGTCGCTCCAAAAGAGTTAACTTGGAGTCTGTAAGATAAAAAGGTACTACAATTGTCGTAGTTCCTTCTAAAACGTACCACTCCTCACCTATATCGATGGATGGTCGAAACGACAAACCAGCCATCTCTAGTTCATAAAACAAACGTGCCACCGCAGCAGCAATAGGAGTTCCTTGCCAATCAAAGGAGAGGTCCCGAAATTTTTGATGGAACAAACCAGTTTTATTGAACGATTCTTGCAACATCTTAATCTCCAGTTGATGACCCATCGCAAAGTCGAAATGCGTATCCCCTATCTGATTTACCCGGCCTTTCAAAACGCAGCCCTTCAGACACCGAATAGGTCAGTAACGTCGTACAAACTAACAACAGGGGTTGCGGGATGCAAATTTAGGGCTCAATTTGTAAAGAATCATAGACAATAGAGCCACCTTCCCTTAAACACCATACAGTAACTCTTACACTAACTAGGAAAAAAGTTTTGCGTGCATTTGATCCTACTAAACTGCCTCTCCCTCTTGGTGACTTTCAAGAAGTTACAAAAAAAGCCCTATCTTATCCTTATCTAGACATTGAGATTGGGTGTGGAGTGGGCCGACATCCTCTGATGTATAGTAACAACAACCCCGATAGACTTCTGATTGCCATTGAGCGTACCAAAGAGAAATTCAGGAAGTTTTCAAACTCCCTTGCCATTAACCCACAAGATAATCTCGCAGCTGTACATGCTGATGCTGTCAATTGGATCTCGCACTATATTCATGAAGATCAAGTCGATCGTTACTTTATTCTCTATCCAAATCCCTATCCAAAATCCCGGCAGGCCAATCTTCGTTGGGCCAACATGCCTTTTGTTCAACATCTGATTCGGACTCTTAGATCCAAAGGGACGATTGAGTTAGCGACAAATCTTCCTGAGTATGCCAATGAAGTCGTAGAGTCTTGGTGCCAATTCCCACAACTTGAGTTAATCGGTCACAGTGAAATTGCAAAAGGAATCTCCCCTCGCACTCACTTTGAAGAGAAGTATCTTGAACGTGGCGACCTTTGCCAGAGTGTGATTTTCCAAAAAACTCAACACTCTGATTGAAAATTTCTCATAGCATTTTATTCTTATAAATAATTTTCCTTCAGTCATTTGTGATTTTCTATGAATTATCAATCATTTAAAAATAGTCGCCCGGATCTTTCATATCCTTTACAGACTTGAATATTTTTTATAAAGGAAATTTTTTAATAGGAAGTTTCTTCTCTCTCATAATAGTGTGCAATCCAATACCATAAACCATTAC
>JAGRAG010000220.1 GCA_020435025.1 Bdellovibrionales bacterium
CCGCGTCCGCAAGTGATTCACATTAGGGCGGCTACATGCTTAGTCTGTCGTTTATAGTCCAGCCAGAGATACAACAAACAAAACCTCTTAGTGAACTCTCTCAGTTAATTTAAATCCTAGGCCCTCAGAGAAACAACTTTCGGATCGAGAAAGCTAGAGTGACAGCGCCCGAGCCCCGCTTTCTTAGGCTCGTTTGCTGGGTTGCTAATTAAGCAGCCATTGCATAGTCAGCAGTGCCAACTAAAAGTGTGCTCGTTTTTACGAGGTCCTCGAGCGCCCCGGCATGCTCCCTAAGCTTCACGACCCACGTCGAAGCCATGTCGCCCCCATTTTCTTTAAAAAAATGAGCCGCCCTGTTGGCAGTCCACCTGACCGACAACAAGGCTGAGCCACCCAATATAACTGAAAACTCTGGCGCTTACTAGTCCTCATTGTCCGGGATTTAACCCTCTAAAAGTTCGAGAAACCGGACTAATTTCTCAGATACCGGACATTTGGGTTAACGGACAAACATGTGATTTCAATGGGTTATACACAATGTCCGCTGGGTCCGGTCTTGCACATGGGAGGTGCGACTGATGTTTAAACCTAATAACGAGGCAAAAAATGAAAACTATATTTATCGTATTTCTGTGTTGGCTACTTATTTTATCCGTGGCCTGCTCTCCTAGCGGAGAGGATTCAACGACCACCATCACGGAAATCCCCACCTATTCCAGTGAAAAGCACAAAGCTTTTAATCAACTGATGACCCTAGAATCGGAACTCGCTCGATTTCATTGTGGCTTTCAGACTTTAAAATCAAAAAGCTATTCATTTAAATGCCAAGTGCTCCCCTACCCCAAAAGTCAAAACGAGCAGTGGCCAAGAATTCAGCAACTAAAAAAAGCTTATGCTAGTTCGATAGACGATTCTTTGTTTCCCAAGCCTCTTTCTGTTGCCGAAAAAGCTCTGGTTGCCGATCGTCAACAGACAGCAACCGAAAAGCTTGAAGCTTTAAATCTCTATTTATCTAACAATACCGAGTTTGCCGATCAGCTCGCCGTCTACAATGATCACGCCGATCTTTTTTCCCAAGCAGAAGCTTCAACTGGGCAGATCATCTCTGGCCTTCCTTCGACTTACTGCACACTAGACCCACAGACACTGATCTCCTGTCCTATTACGGAGCTGCCCAGTTTAGAAAGCATCAATAGCCACATTCAATTTTTGGAACAGGTCCAATCTTATGCGGAAGGCTTGAAAAAACAGTTACAAAAACTGAACCAACTACCAAATAAAAATTTCGAAGTAACTGTGCAAGTAGCCCTCCTAACAGAGCAGCTCGATCGCGTGACAGATGCTTATCAATCCGCCGCAGAAACAGCCTTACAGTATGCAGCTTACACCGATTCTAATTTTTCAGAAACTTTAGAAGCTGAAATCGGCAAAAAGATCTCTGTTGAAAAAAACGACACCCTCACAAGAATCACAATGGGGAATGTTAAAAACACATTAAAACAAGACGTGATCGAAGTGCGAAAATACAAAACACTTCTTCGTCGGCAGCAAGCCCTTATTCTTAAATCCCTTAAAAAATGGCAGGAACTGCCCGTTGATGGCCTGATTTTCAGCATGACTCGCACCAACATACTTTTACCGGCAAAGAGTGATTATCAATACCACTCGCAGCTTTCCGAACACCAAGCCATCGTGACCGTTCCATTAGATTTTAATGAGTCTTTTGTTGAGGAACTATTAGAGCAGCTTGAAACCCACAACTATCCACAGCTTTATGCACATCGATCCGAGCTTGTAAGCCAAACAACAGCCCTTATAAAGGGATTTTCCCTTTATAAAGTTCCATCAAATGTCTCACAATCTTTACTGACTACGGAGTTTTCCGCGACAGCGGCCAGTCAGGGTGCCTTTAAAACCCTCGACGAACACATTTCATGGCTTGTTAGGTGGCAAAAGTTTTTTGAAGCTATCGAAACATACCAATGGTTTGATCAAAAATACCCGGATGCTGAACTAAGGGGAAGCAACTACAGATTTCCACAATCACTAAAGATCCGATTCGTGCCGATTCAAAACCTTTCACCCATGGGGTGTGATCTTTTATGGCTTGATATTCAAATTAAAAATGAAATTCTCTATGTTCCCTTTAACGAAAAGTGCGATATCGCGCTGATCTTCGTCTTCCCAGAAGAGCAACTGGCTCGAAGGAAGTATCTCATGAGTGTCAAAGACAACGAAGGTCTTCGACGCTTTGATGAGATGTTCGAAGTCGCACGGAGACCTACCCCCTTCACTTTTGAGGACGGCCGAACTCAACCCTAATTTTCCTACCCTATTAACTTATCTATTTGCCGGGGCCACTGGCCTGAGCCCCGGTTTTCTTTTTCTAAAACTGCGGCTTATAGAAACAAATAGCAGAAATAGCCCCCAGCCCACACCCAGTATCAGCAAAGACCTTTCCGCAGACACCGGAAAATACAAGGCCTCTAACCTATAAGCGGCCCAATAGGACAGCGGACCACCCATGGCTCCTAAGACAAAAGATAAAAGCTTGGACTGGATCAATCCCGATAGACTTTGATTTAAGGTCGCAGAAAAGGCAACCCACAGACAGACCATCCACAAAGGAACAAATGCAGAGTGATCTTTGTAACCAATGATACTGAATTTTAAAAAAGCAAACTCCATCAAAACTCCCAGACTCGTCCAAAGTAAAACCCATTTCAACTCGGTGCTTTTATTTGCGCAGGGGTAAAAGAAAAAATATATCACTAAGGCAATAACCACCCAAGGAACCGAGGCCTCTCTCCACAGAGCCACCGACCACCAGATGGCTTGAAAGCCAAGGGCATTTATGATCTTAGCCGCGTTTGATGGTTCCAAAGTAGTCCTTGTGGCTTAAGATCATTTGTGTGGCGCTACAGTTTCTTTGTAAAAAACCGGCCTCGCAGCTTTTTAAATAAAACTCCCACAATCGGTAAAACCGCTCGTCGTACTTTTGACCTTTAATTTGCTGGAAATTTTCTGAAAAGCTTTGAAACCAACAATCTAGAGTCTTGGCATAATCCAACCCGATGTCGTGAATATCTCTGATCGTCAGATCCGTTTTTTCGGTCAGGATTTTGGCCATTTCAGTTAGGCTGGGCAAAAACCCTCCAGGAAAAATATGCTTCTGAATGAAATCCACGCCGCGAGCATAGCTTTGCATACGTTGATCCAAAATATTGATCGACTGAATCAGCATTAACCCCTCGGACTTTAACAAGTTATTACAGCGAACCAAAAAACCACTGAGATAATCTTTGCCCACCGCTTCGATCATTTCAATGGAGACAATCTTGTCATACTTTCCGGTAAGATCCCGATAGTCTTTTTTTAAAAGCTGAATCTTATCTTGAAGCTTTGCCTCTTCGATTTTAGCTTTCGCATACTGATGCTGCTGCTCGGAAATGGTCGTGGTCGTCACCCGACAGCCATAGTTCTCAGCCATATAAATCGCTAAACCACCCCATCCTGTTCCGATTTCCAGAATATGATCGGAGGATTTCAGCTGAAGCTTTTCACAGATGATTTTCAATTTATTCTTCTGTGCCTCTTCGAGACTCTGATGTTCGTTTGAGAAAACAGCACTAGAGTACATCATTGTTGGATCCAGAAAAGTCTTATACAAATCATTTCCCAAATCATAGTGGAACGAGATGTTTTTCTTAGCCTGTAGTATGGAGTTTTTTCGGCTTAGATGCGTCCATGAATTGGAAAGCCTTGTCAGCCAAGTGTACTTTTTTTCAATTTCATCTAGAATTTCATAATTTTTTAGGAAGACTTGAACAACATACTTCAAATTGGGGGTGTTCCAATCCCCATCCACATAGCTTTCCCCAGCACCTATACTTCCCCCCAATAATACCCGAGAGTAAAACTTGGGGTTTTCCACCTGAATGTGCGCCACCATCGTTGACTTCATGTCTCCAAAAACACCGATGACCTTATCTTGCTCGCTGATGATTAGTTTTCCATGCTGAAGCCGATTGAAAAAATAAAAAATCAAGCGTTTCGAAAATCCACGCCCTTCTTCAATTTCATTGATCCGACTGAGTTCACGAACTCTCACGAGGCCTCCTTGGTTTTAGGATGAGAATAAAAAGGGGATCTTTTTAAAAAAAGTAAAAATGCATGAAAGTAAATCAGAGATAAAATCTTTAGTCCCGGCCAACCAACCGAAGCTCTCTTTGTTTCTTTAAAAGAAACAGCCAAAGATGCTAGAAACTCCAATTCCTCTCGATGACAGTCAATCTGAATGAAGACTCCCTGCTCGTCATAACGAACGGTCCATTTGTATTTCATATCCATCGGGTTAAACGGAGAGACATGAAACTGCTTGTGGTGAGCCATGGGCCCATTGAGATCCACCACATAGCAATGTCTTTCTTTCCAAGGCGTGTTGGTCACTTCTGCAAAAAGATACCGTGGCGAGGATGAGTCTTCGGGAAAAATCAAATAAAAATTAACAGGACTAAAATAAAATCCTTTCTGTCTTATTTGTCCCATAAAAAGCACCCGACCCTTGATATCCGTATCGGCTTTGATGCTGGCTTCTTGTAAAACAGCTTCAGCTAAATTAAGATTGTGATCGCCAAAGTAGTCCTTGCGTTGAAAGCGCCCCTGAAGGCCGCTTTCTTTAATGCTCTTATTGATATCCGATTCAGACCCATCTAAAAGGAGCACAGCAACCGGAAGAGTATGCGTGAAAGCATACGGATTCGGAACCAACCGGCTGTGATACACCTGACCTTTTTGGATCATGGCTTTCATAGAGTCATCCCCAACTTTGAAAGAACAGCTAAGGCGCTCACAACGCCATCTTCGTGAAAGCCACTATGCCAATAGGCCCCGCAAAAGTAGGTTCGGTTCACTCCAGAAATCTCATCTCTTCGGGCTTTGTACTGTTCACTCTCCTTGCTGAATACGGGGTGCCAGTATTTAAACTGCCTTAAGATTTTTTTGGGATCAATCAACTCGTCTTGGTTTAAGCTGACCACAAAGGTTTTGGGGGATTGAATTCCCTGCAAGATATTCATATTGTAACTGACTTTTACCTGAGCACTTTCCATATCCGTTGGCTGTTCAATCATATAGTTCCAACTGGCCCAATTTCGCTTATTTTTGGGAAGTCTTGAAATATCTGTATGAAGCGTCACTTGATTTTCCTGATAGGGCAAGGCTCCTAAAATCTCTTTTTCCAAATCGCTGGCATCACTTAAAATTTTCAAAGCCTGATCACTATGACAGGCAAAGATAACCTCATCATACGTTTCTGTCCTATCCAGAGTTGAGACCTCAACCGAGTCAGAATTCCTGCGAACAGATTTAACTGGAGAATTGAGGCGAACTTCAAAATCGGCCTGAGCCATAAGCGCTGAAACGTATTCACGAGAACCTTTTTGAATCACATACCACTGAGGCCGATTGTTTACCGATAACAGACCATGATGGGAAAAAAACTTGATAAAAAAGTAAAGGGAAAAGCCAGCGGACTCATTGTACGACGAAGACCAAATGGCAGAAATCATTGGTAGCAAATAGTGATTTCGGAACTTTTGACTAAATCCGTTCTTCTTTAAAAAGCTGTCGATATCAAGATCATATGGAATCTTGCCTTCTGCTTCTAGTTTCAAACAAAGATCATTAAATCTTAAAATTTCATAAATTAACTTGTATCGAGATGGATTTAAAAGATGCCACTTCTGCGCAATCACAAAATCTAAAAAGCTTCCTCCGTAACCCATTTCAAAGGAAGGACTGGACACACTAAATCCCATTTCCGTTTTTGATGAAGAAACTCCCAGCTGTTGAAGGAACTTGATAAAGTTGGGGTAGGTTCTGTCGTTATAAACAATAAAGCCGGTATCAATGGCATAACTTTTCCCATCGGATTCTACATCTACCGTGTGAGTGTGCCCTCCAAGATAATCTCGGGCTTCCAGCAAAGTCACTTGATGTTTTCGCTGAAGGACCCAACTACAAACCAATCCAGAAATTCCGGAGCCGATCACCGCAATCTTTTTCATTTTTTTCCTCTCAGTGACAGTAAAATTTTGTGTTGCCAAGATTCCGGCAAATGCGAGGCTAAGGCGAGAGGCCATGCAAGCCTTCTGGGAAACGCAATCTCTTTTTTACCTTTTTTAAGTCCCTCAATAATGCGCTTTGAGGCCTCTTGTGTCTCAATCAGAAAGGGCATGTCGAAATCGTTTTGATCTGTTAAAGGGGTTTTAACAAATCCGGGAGAAATGGAATGAATGGAGATCTCTTTTTTGCCCTCCAAGTCCACGGCAAGAGATTTCGTAAAGTAATGAATAGCAATTTTGCTGGCACCATAGGCCTGTGCTCGTGAAAACGGCAGCTGTCGAGAAAGGCTTCCAACAATCGCAAGCTGCCCTCCCTTTGAGATTCGGTCTAACAGGACCTCCACGCAATATACGACTCCTAAAAAATTGACATTTAAAACTCGCTCAAAGGGTTCACTTTTAAAATCCATGACATCGACGTATTCACAAGTGCCGGCATTTAAGATCACCAAATCCATTTCTGGAACAGCACTGAGTTTTTCGCGAACAGAAGCTTTATCAGAAACATCCAAGTTTATTGTGTGAATTTGGCCAGAATAGGTGTGTTCTAACTCATCTAAAGCCACTTGGTTTCGCCCGACGGCAACAACAGCATTTCCCGCTTTAGCATAGTCAATAGCTAATTCTCGTCCAATTCCCGATGTGGCTCCGGTTATTAAAACATTCATTTCATAACCGCCCCTCGATCCATTGGATCACTCGGCCAACGACGGGGATCTGTCTGTAAATGAGTTCACTCGAGTCGAAGAAATCTTTATGGTATATAATTTTTGAATCAAATTTAAGATGACTCATCCCATGGACATCAATAAGTCGACCCTTTGCCATCATCGGATGAGAAAACTGCA
>JAGRAG010000221.1 GCA_020435025.1 Bdellovibrionales bacterium
AAATCCACCTGTGCCATGGGCAACTTTCTCTGATCTATAAACGTATCGACATAAGCCCGATTTCCGACAATTGAGTCTGAACTGTAATCAATGGTTTCCTTAAATAGAAAAATTCGGTCCGTCTCAATACCTTTTGCAGAATGAAGAGCTAAAATCTTAGAGTTAATGGTATTTGTTGAAGGAATGACACAGAGATCCTCTGAATAAGAGCCTACAAGCCCAAAATACTTCATAAGAAAATCATACCCCTGCAAAGACTTCGCTGGCCACAAGGGATTCCCCTGAAAATTCGCGGACAACTTATTTTTCTCGAGACGATCAGCCTTCCATCTCCCCTTTTCCAACAATGAAAGAATTCGAAAGCTTTCTTGCTCACGTTCACACTGGATGTCCACAAAACCACAGTGCTTAAGACTCACATATTCCAAAGCATTAATGGAGCTTTCCGGAGCTTCTACCTTTAGGATTTGCGGTTGAGCCTCAAACCGAATCTGGTACATCACAAAGCCTCACTGATTGAGGATCTGTGCCGAGACTCAATAACGAGCATTCGGGAAGCAAGCCGATCTATAATTGAGTCGATGGCGATGATGTTTTTCTCATCAAGATTAGCGTCCCACTCATCTAAAAGCAACAGAGTGATTTTTTCTATGCTCTCTATCTCTTTAAAAACGTCAAGCACTCTATTCCCATCCGAGCTGCTCACCATATTAGGATTCTGAAACGCCAAATCAACAAATCGAGAGGGCAAAAAATAGGATCTTGAACCCGAAGCTTCTGCTAATAGAGAAAGCAATGTTGACTTTCCAGCTCCATTTTCACCACGCAATGTAAGTCTACCAGTGGAATAAGAATCGATCATTTTTTGCATACTCTCTAAAGTATCCACACTTTCCAGCATATTAGAATTCGGAAAACTCCCTTTGATCGACATTTTATCGAATGAAATATACTTTTCAGATTCACCAAATTTTTGATGGGCACTTAAAAATAAAATTTCCTCTAATTTGACCAGTCGACTTCGGACCCCTTCCCAACTAAGATATATATTGAAAAAGGCAAAAATATTTTGAATGATTTGAACCTGCCGCGGAAGAGTTGCGATCAGTGCCGCAAGGCCAGTTACACTTTTTGAGTTCTCAAATAGATAAACGCCATTTCCAAATGCAATAATCAGTAAGGCCAAGGAAACCGTTATACTACTTACTAAAGAGCGCACCAAATCGTATTTTACGGCAGACTTTTGACTGAGATCCAAATCATTGGCAAATTTTCCTTGCCAATTACTAAGGTTCACAGAATTTCCTACAAAGATATTCTCCCACGAAGAAAGTAAAGTGTTAAATAAGTTCTTTCTCGATTCTTGAACGAACAAGGAAACTTTTGATATATGAGACTTAAACAGCCTATTAGATAAGAGCAAAATCACTCCCGCAATCAAGTACCACAGAACAATTCTTTTATCGATAGCTAGAGAGATCACAGCAATATTTAGAACAGAATTTAACAACGTCGAGAAAACTTGGAAAAGCAGATCGGTTGACTCATCATAAACCTGGTAACTTTCATTAGTCAGCCAAGATTCATATTTAGTCTTGGTTCTCCCATGAGAAAGGGTCGTCTTTCCTTTGTTAAATCGGACAAACACCGCCACAAACTGTGAAAACGACTCCAATCGCCATTTTTGCAAATAGATCAAGGAAATCGTATTCGGAATATAGACAACCATCAGACTTAACACAAACAGCCCGATATATTGCACAGCCTTGTCGTAATGATCACCTGTTGCCTGTCTTATGGATTCGATAATGAGATAGGTTGATCCGGCAACAATTAATTGTTGAATCACCGCCCATATCCCACAGACTATGCCAGGCCGATTAAATAAAGTCGCTTGAATTTTAAAATTCTTCATTTTCAACACCAGACAACTGCAGAAGATCTAGATATCTTCGAGCAAGCTTTTGCTTCGGTTCCGATAATTTACTTATAAAAGTTCCAATCGAAGACTTGGTATCTAACTCATAATGGGTTCCACGTAGACGATTGTAAACGGTTTTGAAATTCTTTGCAGAGTGACTTCCGGCAAGCGCAAAAACCACCAAACGTTCTTTCTCAGTTACACCAGGAGTCCGCAAAGCTGACGTTTTAAAAAAATCAATTGCATTGTTTGTAGCCACACTCTTGATGATTTTTTCTTCCTGAGCGCCGCGTTTCGCAAACTCATAGACTAACTTCACGTGTCGTTCTTGGAACAAAATATCACCTAATTTTAAAAACATAAAAAAGTTCTCAGATAGACTCTGAGTATTTACAAAATTTTGAAATAGATTATGGAAGTCCTCGGTCGAATCCGAAGCCAAAAGCGACAGTCCGGTCAATTTCTTCCGTTGCACATCATTATTTACAAAATAATTCGCAGCCAGATGAGGGAAGTAGTTGGATTGAGTTCCATATCGCGGAGTTGGTACTGTCCGAATCAATAGGCT
>JAGRAG010000222.1 GCA_020435025.1 Bdellovibrionales bacterium
AACTGTTCTTCGGTTTCGCCGGGGAATCCAACAATAATATCTGTTGAAAAAACAACGGAGGGGAAGACTTCTTGAATCATTTTTACTTTTTCTAGATACTCTTCTCGACTGTAGCCACGATTCATTCGCTTTAGGACTTCTGTATTTCCCGACTGAACAGGAAGATGCAAGTACTCACAGACCTTCTCCTTGTGACGTTCCATTATCTCCATCAGCTCTCGGTTAAAATCTTTTGGATGTGGAGTCGTATACCGGATCCTCAAAACATCCGTCTCAGAGGCAATCTTATCAAGCAACTCACCAAAATTGGCGCCACAGTCTGAGAGGTAGGAATTCACATTTTGTCCTACTAAGGTGACTTCCCTAACCCCTCGCGAGACCAAGCGATTGACATCGTCGATAAGGTGCCGGAGGGGCCGACTCCGCTCGCGCCCCCTGGTAAATGGAACAATACAAAAAGTACAAAAATTATCACAACCCTTTGTGATGTTCACAAAAGTGGAGACCCCGGGGTTTCGAACGAGAGTTTCGATATGATAGCCACTTTTGTGATCAAAGCTTGCGGAAAGTTGTCTTTATTCCGTCTCTAAAAGTTCTTCAATAACTGACGGCAACTTATCAATATTGTCAGGACCAATTACAAAATCTATGAGCGGAACATCTTTAAAAAGTTTGCCCTTTTCCTGCTGACTCACGCATCCAGCCACCCCAATCTTTAGCTGAGGCCGTCTTTCTTTCAACTTTCGATAAGTGCCCACTTCGGAATGCACCTTATGTACCGGTTTTTCACGAACACTACAGGAATTAATTATAATCAAACTGGCATCCTCTGGAGCGTTCACAGGCGTGTAATTCATCATCTCTAAAAGAGAGTACATACGTTCCGTATCATTGACGTTCATTTGGCAACCATAAGTAGAGATATAAACTCCACCACGGCCTTCAGGGAGGGTGTGTGACTGCATCTTTTCCTTTCTATCCACGATCCGTTAATTGGGCGGATAACAGCTAAAATATCAACAACTTACAAGGGAATTCCTTCATTTTCCTTAAAGTTGCTTGATTCCCTGCTGCATCCCGTCTTATAGTCCGACCTTCTGAAAAGGTCAAATAAAGGAGAGAACTATGAAGGCTCGGCTGGCATCCTCTAAGAAATGGACGGCTTTTCCCGATGAGTACCAGCAAAAAATTCAAGAGGTCTTTACCGAGGCCTTTGCTGAAGCTCTCACCAATGAACATTTTGTTATCGATGGCCGTTTTTATAAAAAAGAGCTTTTTTTGTCTGTCACCCTCAATTCCGAGGGGCGTCTCGCCCAAGCCAACTTTGCAGTCTCTCAAGACTTTAACTCTTCAAAAGAAAATGCCATCGAAAAGATTTATGGAGCCATCGACTGCCTGGCCTCTTTTATTGATCAATATTTTAGTGCCAACAGAGACACTCAAGATCTGCCCAGAGTTTGGGATCGCATCGACTTTGAGGGAAAAGAATTTTATATACAATTTTCTCCGGAAAATAGTGAATTAGAACAAGCGGCCAACCGCCTATTAGGAATCGATAAAAATTCTGACGATCTTCTTATGGGAGAGGACGACGAAGAGGAATTGGAGATCTTAAAACAGACTATAGGCATTGATGACGATGACAAACATTGATCGTCGGAATCCTACCTATACAGGTCGCCAAAGCAGCCCTGGAGAGCGACAGAAGACCCTTTCAATCCTTTTTTCTCCAAAAAAAGGGGCTTCCACCCCATCTGGTAAAGGTTTTCCATTCTTTCTAACACCAATTTATAGCTGTTTGCTCCTTCTGTTGTTTTTGTCCTTTCAAAGTGCTGTCGCTCATGAGTGCGAATGGTACGTAGATCGCTCTTCGGCTCCTACAGCGAAGTCAAAAAAGCAAGATGATCCAGCCGATACAATATATCGCATTCTCCCACACACCTTAAGAGAACAGATTCTTGCCCACCCGGAATGGAGCGTCTTAGAGCACTTCACACATATTGTATATCTTGTCGAACAACAACGGTCTTACTTACAAGAACTTCTTTTTGCTCTTGAAAGTGAGGAGCACATCCAAGTCGTAAAAATGGTTTTGGATCAACTGATCCTTACGGAAGCAGACAGAAAAGAGATTCTCAATCTAAAAAGACTG
The DNA here is from genome assembly GCA_020435025.1 of Bdellovibrionales bacterium. Classification (GTDB taxonomy): domain Bacteria; phylum Bdellovibrionota; class Bdellovibrionia; order Bdellovibrionales; family UBA1609; genus JAGRAG01. Next base: position 2,153 of record JAGRAG010000222.1, read on the forward strand.
CCTCCATTTCCTTTTTCAGTCAGAAGAACTGGGAGCCCCTTTGCAAATTACTCAGAAGATCTTTTCTTAAGGATCAGTGGAATCATTGCCAGATCCCGCGGCCCCCTCGGGGAACTCAAAGCCGCCCTACAGGTTCCCTATCTTTCTGCATCAAATCTGCACATTGAGGAGATGCTCGGTCCTGACGAGCTAACATATCTTAAAGATCTTCTTCAAGAACATGAGTTTCAGCGATTTCTCAAATTTGAAATCGACGTTATCTATGATCATGGCCGTACATGGGGGGAAGTTAAAAATCGGTCATCCTACAAAAATAAAGATGTGATGGAACTCCTGGAAAAATTCCGTATCTTGCGTACAGCCACCTATCACCTGAACCGAAGATTTCGGACCAATTACAGAATTTCTATCATTGCTCCAAAAAACAGCCTTCCAGATACCTTGGTTCAAGGTCTTATCGAATTGAATATCTATTCTATCGATTTAGGATGGCCAGTTGACCTCTGGTACCCTGACTATAGGGGCTCCGAACGAAAGGCTTCTGTTTCCGTTCACCAAGGAAAGCCCCTTAAAAAAAATCGCCGAACGAAATCAACCGGTCGAAAAAAAGAGGGCCATCGCCCTCATTCTCGACAAAGTCGTGCAAGTTAGTTCTTAATTCCTGTAGCACTTCTCAAATAGTTTTTACTCATAGTCACCATCTGAATTGGAGGACTCACCACTGGCATCCATCACGCCACGAATCTCTTCCATATAACTTGAAGCTTCATCATCATCATCGATACCATCGTCATTGACAGAAGTATCTAGCTCTAACTCCTGAATTGCCGCTAAAAAAGCCTTTTCAGTTCTGAGATCTTTGCAGAGAAGCTCCACAAACTTATCAGGATATCTTTCCGTTAGATCTTCAACATATTTTTTAAACTTGCCATCGGCGAGGATCTTCTTACGGACTTGGATTTTTTTCCAATACAACAAGTAGTGATATCGACAGTACTGTTCGACAACCGCGAGTTGATCACAGTCATTTACAATACAGTAGCGACGACCTTCGGCATCCGTGATAACAATATCACTTTCTTCGTCTTCGTCCTCTTCATCGTCCTCAATGGAACTTTCTATATCCGAATCGTCCTCATCGTCGTCTTGATCCTCAGAATCTAAATCTTCATCCTCATCGAAGTCATCGACAAGATCATCGGCATCATCTAAGTCAAAGTCATCGTCAGGTTGCGGGCTTTTTTTCTTAGCCTTTACAGGCTCTGAGGCCTTCGAAGAAGCAGACGCTACAACCTGTTCGGCCGCTTTTTTAGCTGCGACAGGTTTAACTTTCTTTTTTGAGTCCTTGGTTTCCGCGATCTTTTTGGCAGATTTTTTAGCAATTTTTTTAGCAGCTTCTTTTTTTGCTACTTTCTTAGCGGTGCTTTTTTTCGCGACCACTTTCTTTTTAGCAACACTTTTCTTTACCACTTTCTTAGCGGTGCTTTTAGCTGTCGTCTTGGATGCCTTTTTTGACTTCTTCTTAGCAGTCACTTTTTTAGCTGACAACTTTTTCGCAGATGCCTTCTTAGTCGCTTTACTTGTCGACTTAGACTTTTTAGCCACCTTCTTAGCTGCTTTTTTTGCAGGTTTAGAGGCTGCTTTTTTTGCCACTTTTTTCACAGTTTTTTTTGCGGTTTTTTTCGCAACTTTCTTTTTCTTAGCCATAAACGATAAACTATGGCCATTTAAGAGTCTGGGTCAACAGATAATTGATAACTCAGTGGGATTCTTATTTTTCATTTTATCGCAAAAGGATTTTTCCTGAATCCGTGCGAACAAAGACCCTCCCTTGATCCTTTCCTCGCAACCGTCCTTGCTTGACCTTAATCGTTGGATAATTTGTTGATCGCAAATAACTAGGAGCATAAATCAAACCATCCTTACTTCCTAGATTTACCGAAGCTCCCGACCCTCTCAACTTTAAGGCAACATCACCTTCCTGAGAACGAATATCCACATTGACTTTGCCAACCAAATTTAAATCCACTTTGCCTTGAGCGCTTTTTCCTTTAATATCACCTTGGTGTTTTTCTAAATGGACCATCACCTGCCGACTATCGAAATGGATGTCTCCTTCCGTATCAGAAAGACGCAGTGTTCCTTTGTAGCCTTGATAATTCACAGCGCCTTTGACTCGTACAATCTGCGACTGTCCCGCAAAATTTTCTAGCTCCACATCGCCAACAATATCGGAAAGAACAAGTTGTGACTGATAACTGCCAATATTAACCAGCCCCTTGTGCTGTCGAAGGGAGACCGAACCACGCTCCTCAAAAAGACGAAGATCTCCTTCCATGCCTTCGATAAAGGCCTTGCCATCTAACAGTTTTAACTCGGCTGGAGCCTTCCAATTTCGCAAATGCACCTCCCCATTCCACCACGATACTTTTATAGGCAAGGAAGGACCACGAATCACTAATTCATACTGCGGCATCATTTTTTGCCGAACGATGGGGGCCCAATCTTTTCTTGAGGCCGGACCAGAAATAACCAATCGGATCTGTGACCCCTTACGATCCATGACAAACATCCACTCTTCTAAAAGCGACTTCATTTTTCCAGATAGATTGGTCGGGTTGACTTGCTTTAATGTGATCACAAGAGTCTGACTGTTCTCCACGGGCTGAAAATCGAGTTTCCCCGCATAACCTTGTATAAAAAGTCGATCTTTATTTTGCACAGTCATCTGTAGGGGTTTGTACTCAATCACCTCAGCCGCTACAGAGGAAGTAAGTAGACCTATGAAAATATAAAAAGAGAACTTTGACATAATGTTCATATCTCCCCTAACGCGTTGCCTAAATTCGATATTTCAGTCCTGTCTGACTCACATCATCCCACTGTCGAGAGCAATTGACAAATAATTCTCACACCACAACAATCAGTCCAATTTTTCAGCGAGGTAACTATGTCAGATAGCGTATATATTGTGAGCGCACAGCGCACTCCTGTTGGTAGTTTTCAAGGAACCTTAAGTTCTGTTTCCGCACCACAGCTGGGGTCTGTGGCTATTCGATCTGCCCTCGAAGCTTCTAAACTCTCTGCAGATAATATTGACGAATGCATTATGGGGAATGTTCTGACTGCAGGCTTAGGTCAAGCGCCCGCACGACAGGCAGCTCTTGGCGCTGGCCTCTCACAATCCACGCCTTGCATGACAATCAACAAAGTTTGTGGATCCGGATTAAAAGCAGTTATGTTAGCTGCTGACAGTATTCGATTAGGTCACACACGAACAGCTGTTGCGGGAGGACAGGAAAATATGACCTTGGCCCCTCATCTTTTACAAAAATCCCGATCTGGTTATCGAATGGGAACCATAGAAACCCCTGACTCCATGATTTTAGATGGTCTTTGGGACCCCTACAATAATTTTCATATGGGAAGTGCTGCCGAACTTTGTGCCAAAGAATATAAATTTTCACGCGAAGAACAAGATGAGTTTGCTAAAATCAGTTATGAGTGGGCGCAAAATGCTCAAAAAAATGGTGCCTTCAAAAATGAAATTTCTCCTGTAGAAGTTATTCACCGAAAAGGTTCTCTTACTGTATCTGAAGATGAAGAACCTGGAAGAGCCCAGTTTGATAAAATGACCTCATTAAGACCGGCTTTCGACAAAGAAGGAACCATTACTGCGGCGAACGCCAGTAAAATCAATGATGGTGCCGCAGCCTGCGTTCTTGCTGGCGACCCCGCTGTAAAAGAGTATTCCTTAAAGCCAATGGCGCGCATAGTCTCCCAATCTCATTTTGCTCATGATCCAAAATGGTTTACAACGGCTCCAACAGGAGCCATCAAATCGGTGCTTGAGAAGTCTGAGCTCAAGGCCAAAGATATAGATCTTTGGGAGATTAACGAAGCCTTTAGCTTAGTCACAATGGCGGCCATGAAAGACTTTAATATTTCTAGAGAAAGAGTGAATGTACATGGAGGGGCCGTGGCCATAGGACATCCCATTGGCGCCAGTGGAGCTCGAATTCTAACCACTTTAGTGCATGCTCTGCGTACCCAGCAAAAACAGTTTGGATTAGCCACACTGTGCATTGGTGGCGGCGAAGCTGTGGCTGTCGTCGTGGAGGCCTTATGAGCACCAAAGTTTATCAAAGCGCCAAGGAAGCTTTAAACGGAGTGGCCAATGATATGACCATTCTCCTTGGTGGATTTGGATTATGTGGAATTCCTGAAAACTGTATTACAGAATTGGTAAACATGAATGTAAAAGGGCTAACCTGTATTTCTAACAATGCTGGAGTTGATGATTTTGGATTAGGTCTTTTATTGCAAAAAAAGCAAATCAAAAAAATGATTTCTTCTTATGTTGGAGAAAATAAAGAATTTGAACGTCAAATGTTAA
>JAGRAG010000223.1 GCA_020435025.1 Bdellovibrionales bacterium
GATGAACAGAATCACGACCGTAATTTGAAAACGATGCCAACTGTTCTATATCTGTGATCGCCGCAACAGAAACAATATGAGGAACTAAATAGCTTGCCGGATACATGGGATTAAAGTCATTATCTGAACCCGCATTTCCGGAAGCAGCTAAGAAAGTCACCCCTTTATTGTAAGAATAAACAATGGCATCATGAAGAGCCGCACTATAAGCAGGTCCTCCCCATGAGTTGTTGATCACTTTTGCCCCATTATGGACAGCATAATAGATAGCTTGAATAGCGCTCGAAGTACTCCCTACCCCATTGGCATCTAAAAACTTCAAAGGCATAATCTCTATTTTAGATTCATCAAACGGAGCGGTGTAAATATCCTGTCCGACTCCTAAAATAATTCCAGCAACATGCGTCCCGTGATCATCATCGTCATACATGTTTCCATTATTATCTACAAAGTTAAAGCCATTGACGTCATCGATATACCCATTTCCATCATCATCCAGTCCATTATTTGGAATCTCATCACTGTTGGTCCAAATAGCCTGACTACCAACAAAAACAGGATGGTTAATATCGACTCCAGTATCTATGACAGCAACAATTGGTTTTGCTCCGGGTACAGTTAAGGAAGACCAGATGGCTTTTGCATGGATAGGAGCACCTGTGGCCGGATAATCAACTGATGTTGCAGCAATTTCCACCTGCATCTCTTCATAACTTAATGTCTGAGATTCGCTTTCTGTAACTGGTTTACTAAAGATGTAGTTGGGCTCAACATATTCAACATCGGGATCATTTTGAAGCTCAAAGACCTTTTCTTCAACAGATTGGCCGGGCTTTAAAGCAAAATGATGAATGTTCATCTTACTATACGACTTCTTAAGATTCATTGTTGCTTTGGTGGAGGCTTTGGAAAAGAACACTCCGGAAGACTTTCCGTTAGATTTCAGTTTTACGATCACTTCACCGGGAACATACGCTTGCCCCCAAGCAATAACCGTCCAACCGCATACAGACATAATGAGGCCAATAAAATAGCCAACGAGTGTTCTTGCCATCAAAAACTCATCGGCCTTAGGTCCTGAAACTTTACTAAAAACTGAATCTCAAATCAAAGACGTTCGATTTGAGAAGATTTTTTTAAATTTCCTCAAAAAGAGTCAAACTACTGAGCAGGCGTTTCAAGGTGAGCCAATCAAAGCGAGACATCATTGGCTCATATTTTATATCAAGAGACTACTGTAAGAGAGAGGCGTTTCTCTCAATCTTCGACTGCTGCTCCATCTCTCTCAACCATTTAGACAAGACATCTCCCGCCCTGCGGCTTGCTAGAAAACGGGGATCCTCTTTCTCTTGACTTTCAGGCCAGACCACCTTTTCAAGTTTAGCCACATAATAAGACCCATTACTTTCAATCAGCTCTGGAACAACCTGATCTTCTCTTGCCTTACCTAATATCTCTGAAATGACCTTTTCATCACTTAAATTCTTAGCCGTCGCTCCAACAGGAAACTCTTCCGTTTTTTCCCATTTCAAAGAATACTTCTTCAACAGATTGGGCGAAATCTTACCGGAAGCCGCCTCTTCTTTAAAACGAGCTATCGCCTGATCTACTAGATTCTCTTTAACAAGGCTCTGGGCAATTTCACCTTCTACTTCACTCAATTCTTTTTGAACTTTCTCTTTTTTATCGACAACCTTAATTAAATGATAGCCAACATCAGACTGAACTGGAGCACTAATAACATCTTTTTGAAGAGCAAATGCAGCCTGCTCAAATTCCTTAGGCATATCTCCCCTTTTGACCCAACCCAAGTCTCCTTGGTTCTTCTTTGAAAACTCATCTTGGCTTTCTGACTGCGCTACTTTACCAAAGTCATCTGACTGCAACCTTTCTCGAACTTCCTTAATCTTTTTCAAAGCAGATTTTTCAGCATCGGCATGGCCCTTGTCAGCGTTGATTAAAATATGACTGACTTTAATCTGCTCAGGAGAAACATAATCCGATTTATGGCTTTCGTAATAGCCTTTTATCTTTTTCTGACCTTCCTCACTTGCTTGAAATTGTGCCACATCAGAGGCACTGACTTTAAGAGAATTCAACAACCCACTCCGCGAAAATGAGAGAAACGAAATCTCCACCTTTGTATTACGGGCCGCGCGGTCTTTGTTTAAAGCAATTGTCGCGGGCTCCAAGGCCTTAATCAAAACGTCTCGAACTTTTTGTCGAGACAGATCTCTACGAATCATACTTTCAAATTGACCAGCCGTCATTTGAACATTTTTTAAATAAGTATCGTAGCGAACTCTCTGAAACCGACCATTTTCGCTAAAAAAAGAAATATTCATAATAAAGTCTCGGACTTCCACATCAGAGGTATAGATCCCTTCTTCACTCGCTGCTTGCGCCAATAATTCCATCTGAATCAGCTCTTCCATAGCTCGCTGACGAATTTGTGAATTAAACATTTTACGATTGGCCGCCGGCAACTGATTCAGATCAATACCCAAAGACGACTCAGCTTGCCGCACTCTTTCTCGATAGTCTTTTTGTGAAATGATCTGATTGTTAACAATAGCCGCGGCACCACCACTTACAAATCCCGTTCCCTGTGGGGTCATTCCCAAAAAAACGAATACCAAACAGATGGTTCCAAAAATAATATAAGCTAAAATGGCTTTCCCTCGGCCAGGCTTGCGAATCTTCTCAAACATTTTAACTCCGTTGCGAAATATTTTAGACGAAACGGATGTAGCTTCCTCATTTTTCTCGTTTTTTTCAAGGAGATTTGTTAAGCTGTTGCTGGTTTTCTCAAAAATTAGGGACTGTTTTTCTGGGGGATTTGCATTTTGAATATACAAGACCAGGACCCAAAACGGTGGATTATTATCGCTTTCTTCGTCGGGTTGCCTCTTCTTTCTATTAATGTGGAGCGTAATTCCGACAAAACGCCGTGGTTTTTGAAACCATTTTCATTAATTACTAGCAGTGTCCAAAGCACTTATGCCAGTTTTAGCTCCGGAATTCGCGGAACGACCAACCTCTATTTAAATTTAGTCGGGATTAAGACAGAAAATCGGCAACTCATGAATGAAAACGGCAAACTTAGAGCGCAACTCGGTGAACTAGAAGAGCTGCGTCTTGAAAACCAACGACTATCTAAAATGCTTGATTTCCGGCAAAAAACTTCGATGAAATTGCTCGCTGCTAAAGTGATCGGTCGTGACCTTATTCAAGATCACAGTGCCATCACAATCAACAGAGGAACCAGTCATGGGCTTCAACCGCAAATGGCAGTGATCACCTCAGGTGGAGCCGTTGGTTATGTCATTCAGCCGGAAAGGGCTACATCGAAAATTTTACTTCTAACAGATCGGTACTCATCAATTGATGCGATAGTTCAAAGGTCCCGTGCCCGCGGTTTTATCGAGGGTCGATCAAAAAGCAGTTGCCGCATGACCGATTTACAACGGCGTGACAATGTTCAAGAGGGAGATTTAATTGTCTCCAGCGGCCTCGATAACATATTTCCAAAAGGCTTTCCTATCGGAACCGTGACTAAAGTGGATCGGAGTCGCTATGGAATCAGTCCCATTGTGGAGGTCAAACCTGTAATTGACCCCTTCACTCTTGAAGAGGTTTTTATTGTTATTAATGCAAATTATGAAAATTTCGAAAAGGACCCACCGCTCTCAGAAGAAGAAGGAGAAAAAAAAGCCGAAGCACCAATAAAACAAGCTCGTGATGCTAATCAACAGACTTCTGAACCCGCAAAAGAAAGCTTATGAAGACTTTTTTTTATCTGTTAAGTAACGTCGGATCTTTTTTATTTGTGACCTTGGTACTGGCAGCCTCCCAAACTTCTTTGTGGATGCAACTCTTTGGATTTTTCCCTCCACCTAATAGCTGGGTTCCAACATTGATGTTTTTCGTAATATATCGAAACGCCAAAGAAGGAATTGCTTTGACCCTTTTTACAAGCCTTGCCGTCTCAACAATGACCGTTAGTCCCACTTTTTTATTTTTAGTAACTAGTCTCTCGGTTTACCTTATCGCCCGTTACGCAAAACACCGAATATTTTGGACTGGTCCCACCTATTTTATGGGCCTTTGTGCATTTTCATCGGCGATTTTTCCCATCTTGTATTTAGTTTTTTCCCTCATTTGGGAGAAAAGCCCTGTACATGACTTTGCTTTTTTTGAATCTATCGTTCGATCTTTACTGACCGCTTTGCTCGCCCTCCCCGTTTACTATCTCTTCTTATTTATTGACACTAAGACTAACAAAAAATTGCCAACAGACTCAGGAAACTTGCTCTATGAGTGATTTTTTAGCCAATCCGGAAGAAGATACAAAAATCTATCAGTCTCGTTACAAACTGATTTATCTTATCGTTGTTGTCTCTTCTATTCTTCTCATTGGACGCTTGTGGTACCTGCAGGTCAATCTCGGCGAAGAACTTAGGCATTACTCAGAACGAAATCGCGTCAAGGAAACTCGAATTCCCGCTCCTCGAGGATTGATTTTTGATCGTAACAACGAAGTTCTTGTTGAAAATCTTAGAGGATTTGAAGTCACCATTTTTCCTCAATATGTCACTGATTTAGAAAAAACCGCCGAAGCAGTTAGTAAAATCGTTGCTATTCCAACTGATAAAATCGTCGGTAAGGTCCAAACGAGTCGCAAGAAAAATGGTCCCTTTCGCCGAGTGCGTATAAAAGAAAATTTGACGCTTGATGAAGTTCAGCGCTTAAAAATGCTACGCCTCGATCACGCTGGATTAGATATCGAAAGAACGATTGTGCGACATTATGTTCTTAACGAAAATGGAGCGCAACTTTTTGGCTACGTCGGCGAAATCTCCCGAAGCAAATTGGATCGTTATCGCACCAAGTTTCCCCAGTTCACTTTTGAACAAGGGGATATTATTGGCAAAAATGGTTTGGAGCAGACTTGGGAGCAAGAGATTCGTGGAATGGATGGCATTTCATTAGTGGAGGTGGATGCCCGGGGACGACTTGCACCGACAGCTGACTCTCCTAGTTTTTTGAACATGAAAAATCAAGAACCTTTACCTGGCAATAATCTCATTTTAACAATTGATAAAGAGGTTCAAAAAGCCGCCTATGAATCCATGCTTAAAGAGCACAAGGGTGGAGTACGTATAGGAAGTGTTGTTGCTATGAAATCTAATGGAGAAATTCTCGCATGGGTCGTCGCACCTTCTTTTAACCCTAATGAGTTTTCAACGGGAATCAGCAAAGAGCTCTGGGGAGAGCTCTCGAATGACCCTTATCGACCGTTAAGAAATAAAGTGATTCAAGAACACTTTCCCCCCGGCTCGACATTGAAACCTTTAATTGCACTTGCGGCACTCCAAGAAAAAGTTATTTCCGAAGACACGATCGTCTATGCCCCTTCTCAATTTAAGTTTGGACGCAGGATCTACCATGACCACTCTCGTGCCGGACATGGAAATATTACTGTCCTTCAAGCTCTAGAAAGATCTAGTAACGTCTTTTTTTATAAAATGGGAATTGGCTTAGGAATTGAGAAAATGCATGATTACCTGGCCCTATTCGGGTTGGGTGTTCCAACTGGCATTCGAATTCCCAATGAAAATAGTGGCAATATTCCCAACGAAGAATGGAAGAAAAAAGTCTATGGCGAAGCTTGGCAATCCGGTGAAAATTTAAGCACTGCTATTGGACAAGGTTATGTTTTAACAACAGCTTTGCAAATGGCCATTGCCTACAACACTATTGGCCTTAAAGGAAAAGTCTACAAACCCTTTCTTCTAAAAAAAGTCATTTCTCCAGATGGCCAAGTCCTAATGGAAAACCAAGCCAACTTGTTACGTGACATCTAAAAGCCACGTGCGAACGGAGAGGGCCCTTATCCAGATCTTTTTATCTCGGAAGAAAATTTTGAAACCGTTCGTAAAGGCATGTGGCGCGTTGCCAATGGATCAGCTGGAACCGCCCGATGGTGGAAAGTTCCTGGCGTTGAAATGGCCGGCAAAACTGGTACAAGCCAGGTTATGAGTTTTAGTGCCGATCAGATTTATAAAGATTGCTATGAACGTCCAATGAAAAACCGTCACCACGGAGTTTATGTTGCTTTTGCCCCTTACGAGAATCCCGAGATCACTGTATCGGTGATGATTGAACATGGCTGTCATGGAAACATGGCCGGAACTCCCGTTGCTCGAGATATCGTTCTTGCCTATATGCAAAAGTATCATCCAGACATCATTAAAAAAGGACTCGAGGACCAAAAGTTGAAGTGGAGAGCATTAGCAAAGAAACGGCAAGAACAAGAGGAGCGTGAAGCGGAAAATGAGGCCAACTCCTCTTCCGATGACCTACCTACAGTTGACGAGGAGGCCAGTGATGAGTGAAACTTTGCA
>JAGRAG010000224.1 GCA_020435025.1 Bdellovibrionales bacterium
AGTGATGAGTGAAACTTTGCACATTCAGGAAAAAAGTTTTTTTAAAAAACTTGATGGAAACTTTACCCTCGTTATTTTAGCTTTGAATCTGATTGGCTTGATCAACCTCTACAGTGCCACACATGGGGTGCACCTGACTTCATCCACTCGACTTTTCACTCAACAGATTGTCTGGCTTACTGGGGGATGGGCGATCTACTTTATAGTCACTTTTTTGAAATATCAGTTTTTTCAAAGAGCTGCCTACGTACTTTATTGGCTCAATGTCGTTGCCTTAGCCCTTGTTATGGTCTTTGGTAAAAGTTTTTACGGAGCTCAACGATGGCTGGATTTAGGCTTTTTTCATTACCAGCCTTCAGAAACGATGAAGCTCATGACCATCATCGTTTTAGCGAAAATTCTTTCCAAAAAAACTCGCTCCGACGGTCTAGGTTTTTCCGATCTCTTGCTTCCAGGCATTTATGTCGCCATCCCTTTTGTTCTCACTGTGAAACAGCCAGATTTAGGAACAGCCATGCTTATTGCCATGATCGCCTTTGCGATGATCTTTTTTGTTCGCATTAAACGGTCCATCTTAATATTTTGCACTCTTGCAGCGGTCATTGCAGCTCCCCTTGTTTGGAGCTTTGGACTCAAGCCCTATCAAAAAGGACGAATTTTAACCTTTCTCACCCCTGGAAGAGATCCTCGCGGCGCTGGCTACAATAGCATTCAATCTAAAATTGCCGTAGGCTCCGGAAGGGTTTTAGGAAAAGGTTTTCGAAAGGGAACTCAATCTCAATTGGAGTTTTTACCAGAGCGCCATACGGACTTTATCTTTAGTGTTCTCAGTGAAGAGCATGGATTCATCGGTAGCGCGACAACCATCGGTCTCTTTCTGATTTTGTATCTCATGGGAGTCCGAATTGCGAGTCAAGCTAAGGATAGGTTTGCCTCACTGATCGTTATTGGCGTTCTGTCACTCTTGTTTTTCCACGTTTTTATAAATATAGGCATGGTGATTGGAATCTTACCCATCGTTGGAGTTCCGCTACCACTTCTTTCCTATGGAGGCACATCTATGCTGACCACAATGGCTGGAGTTGGTCTTATCTCTTCTGTGGCCTATCGCCGTTACCTGTTTTAGAGAAAATTATTCTGGCCTCCTCCCATGAGGTGGCCAGATAAGGACGCATTAGGTGTGCTTAGCCAACATGGCTTTAATTTCTTCTTTGGATTGATTGCCCACAATCTGATCCACGACTTGGCCACCTTTAAACAAAATCATCGTCGGGATACCACGCACGCCAAACTTAGCTGGTGCCGTCGGATTTTCGTCAATATTTAATTTAACCACTCGAAGTTTATCGCCCATTTCTTCAGCAATTTCTTCTAACTTTGGTCCTAATGCGCGACATGGTCCACACCACTCCGCCCAAAAATCCACTAAAACGGGGGAACTCGCATTTACAACATCCTCTTCAAAGGAACTATCAGTGATTGGGCTAGTACCTGCCATCTTTCTCTCCTGTTGAGTTAATATTACGTCAAAATAGCAGCACTTAGGTCTGTGAGCAACAAATGGCTTCGACACACAATTTCGTGAATTCAAAATTGCGATCTTACATATAACATCTAGATAAAGGGTCAAAATGAAGTCTTCGTTCTCAAAGCCGATTCAGAATGAAACACACAAAATAACTCAGCGCATCTTAGAAATCCAGTAAGTCGATTGCTTTCAAATTGCAGAAATCCTTACTTTTTCCAAGGTGAAGTCCGATAAGATTTTATGCAGAAGTCGGATATACACATTCTTATTGTCGATGACGACGTAACGATCGCTAAAGCTCTTAGTGCTGCATTGGAGCGCGAGGGATTTAGTTGCAAAGTCACGGGACAAATCGACGAGGCGCGAGCCGCCTTTCGGCATACGGAGTTTCACGTCATTATACTAGATTGCGTTCTTCCCGTGATGTCTGGAGTCGACTTTGCTCAAGAGCTTCGCAGAGAATTTGGCAATGAATTTCATTTGTTCCTAACGAGTGGAATCTTTAAAGATCCCCATTTTGTCAAAGATGCCATTCAAAAGACCAGGGCCCTAGAGTTTTTTGCTAAGCCCTTTGATTTAAGCAATGTTCTCAACAGCATAAAAGAGTCCATAGCGGACATTCTTCCTCCCGAACGAGATCCTCTCACCGATCTTCTTTTCACTCTGCAACCGGAGGACGCCGATCTTGCTGGCTTGATTAATAGCTTAGATCAAATCGATGGCAATAGCCTACCGATCATATTTTCAGCATTGAACCAATCGCAGCTGACAGGCGACCTCAACCTGACCTACTCAAATGGTGAAGTGTCGTCTATTTCTTATAAAAATGGTGCTATTTACAATGTGAATGTTAAAGATGAATCCTCCTACTTTGGGATTTTATTGGTTGAAAAGGGATTTTGTTCAGCAAAAGACGTCGAAGTCAGCTTAGCTTCACAAAGCGGTTTCCGTCTGGGGGAAACCATGACCTTTTCAAACATGCTCAGTCCTCATGCCATCAAGGTCGTACAAATAGAACAAATGGCGATACGTATGAGTAAGACCATCGTCACAGCCTCAGTCAAACCCCACTTTATTGAGGGCAACCCCGATGACATTATCGAAGAGTGTTCCATCGAATCCCTATCTAATTATCTTTTAGATTGGGTTCTAACGAAACTGCCCTCTGGGTGGATCAGCACATTTTTTGTTCCGTGGCTAGACTATACTTTTGAGCCCTCTCAAAACTTTCAAAAAATGGACCTCCTATCGACCTATGCTGTTTTTAAGGAATTAGGTGATCTCAAAAAAATGATAATCGATAATTTAAGTCTTCAAGAAATTCTGGGACAGGCAAAGCCCCGAACAAGCAAGACCGTTCAAAAAATATTGTTCTTTCTACTGCTTGAAAATCAAATTCGATTTCATCACACCGCGAAAAACTCTAAGAACATAGAAGGCAAGTTAGCACGGTTTAAGAAAATACTTGAAGATATGAAAAATCAAAACCACTTTGAGGTTCTCGGTCTCAACTTGGATGCCAATAAGAAGAGCATCCAGACAGCTTATCATGAACTCGCAAAGGTACTGCATCCTGACAAACTCCCAAAAAATGCCGACGAAGAGATGAGACGAGTCACCACTGAGCTTTTCGGTCGAATCACTAAAGCTTATCAGGTTCTTACCAACTCTGAATCTAAGAGCAACTACCTTACAGAACTAAAATTCGGTAGTGCCGAAAAAGCGCTCGAAGCAGAAGGACTTTTCGAAGAGGCCGTTGCCTTAATGCATAGAAATCGTTTTCGCGACGCCTACAAGATCTTTAAGGCCATTCAAGAAAGCCCTGGCATCCGTCAAGATATAGAAATCTACTTGGCTTGGGCGCGCCTAAAAGTGGGAGCACCCGATTCTCGACAAGCTCAGCTCTTTCAAAAGGTCAAGCGCCACATCAACAATGTTCCCCCAGAGGAACGCCATACCTATATGTTCTTCTTCGTCAAAGGACTCTACTATCGTATGACACATAGATATGAGAAGGCACAAACTTATTATAACAATTGCTTAGTTCTTAATGGACAATTTGAAGAAGCTAGGAAAGAGCTCAAAGCCATTGAGCGATATATTGGCGAAGACGATGAGGGAACTTATACGGCTCAAGGAGTGGTCACGGCCATTGTCAGTAACTTTTTTAATGGAACAAAAAAGAAAAAAAGCTCTTAATTGTCAATTAGACAGAATCAGAGTCATCGTCATCAAACATCGCCTGGACAAAATCAGCCCGCAAGGCTTCCAAGTCATCATCCATCACTTCATTGTTGTGGTTTTCTTTTTTAAAACGCTTCACTCGCTCGAAGGGAAAGCTTTTGTCCATAGCCACAGGACCGATTTTCTCAGCCCACTGTTTATAGCGATTCTGCCGTTCCTCTGAAGAGATCGTGCTCTCACTCACTATTTTTTCTGCAGTAGGGCTAAACGACATCGCCTCTATGGCCTGAGCGCTTTCAACAAGAGACAACAACCCTTCCGGATCACTGTCTGACAATCGACTTTTCAGCTTTTCAAGCTTTTCTTTAATCTGCTCCGGCGGCAACTCGCCACTTAATTGGCCAACTTTTAGAAGCAGTTTAACGGGTTCCAAGGGCGTTTCGAAAAAATAATCTACTTCTATGCCATTAAATTCCGAAACATCTAGCTTTGAGAGATCTTGGGTGACCATCACAATCTTAGGCCATCCATCATTTCTACTAATTTTCCTTGCTAAATCAACACCTTGAATATTTTTCCCATGACTGGTTAAAACCACCACTTTGGGATTCAACCCCAGATAGATAGACTCGAATTGAGCCCCAATATGCACCGAATCAACATCAAAGCCGACCTTTTTAAAAAGAGCTTCTACCTGACTCAGCTGTCCGAAATTGTCTAAGGCCAAAAGAACCCGTATCATGGTTACATTATCCCCAACGGACCTTTCTCTGACAAGAGCTTTCTCTTATTCTTGAGCTTGGACAATCACGGAAATCCATACTATACCTGTCCCATACGTAGGTTAAGGATCCACACCCTAAAAAGAAAAGGTCCTGAAAAATAAGGAACGGATATGGAAAAACAAAGAACGGAAACAATTGAGCTTCCCAAGAGACGACTCACTCTTGAAGTTAAAGATCAGAAAATTGAAATTGGTACAGGACAAGAGCTTGCTGTTATTGCCGGCCCCTGTGTGATCGACAGTAAAGAACTGATTATGGAAACTGCCGGTGAGCTTGTTGAAATTTGCAAAAGACAGAACATTCCACTGATCTTTAAGAGTTCCTATGAAAAAGACAACCGTGGCAAAGAAACAAACTGGAAAGGACCGATGGCAGATGAAGGATTAAAAATCCTCGCGGAAGTCCGAGAGCGCTTTAACATCCCGGTTACTACGGACGTTCATAGAGTTGAGGATGTACCCATGGTGGCTGAGTATATTGATTTGTTGCAAATTCCAGCCTATATGTGTCAGCAAACTTCTTTAGCCATTGCTTGTGGTGAAACAGGTAAGCCCATTAATGTAAAAAAAGGACAGTTCTTAGCTCCTGAAAATATGGCTGGAGTCGTAAGTAAGATTCGCTCTACAGGTAATGATAATGTTATGCTTACGGAACGTGGAGCCTGTTTCGGATACAATAGACTTGTATCTGATTTGCGCTCTATCCCTTTGATGCAACTTTGTGGAACGCCGGCCTGTATGGACGCCACTCACATTATTCGACTTTACGGACTCCCTAGCTCAGATCCTTCTGGCGGAGAGCCTCGCTTTATTCCACATCTCGTGCTCGCCGGAGTTGCTGCTGGTGCCGATTGCTTGTTTATTGAGTCACATCCTCGTCCTATGGAAGCGCGATGTGATGCCGCCTCACAGTTACGCCTCGCTCATTTTGAAAACCTCATCAAAATGGCAAAAAATGTTAGGAAAGCCATAGGCTCTCCCGAAAACGTTGGTTTGTATCAGCCCGCGGACCTTTAAAAGTATTACATTTTTGTTCACTTGATACGGCAACTAAGGATGGAGACAAGAATTGTTTCGAGGGCGAACGGCAGCTAAATATATATTTACCGAAATGGTTCCCCCATTTTTAATGGGAATCTTTATTTTTATCTTTGTCATATTGATGTTTCAAAGTCTTCGCCTCACCGAATATGTGATAGTTCATGGCGCAAGCACCATAATGATTTTAAAAATACTAGCATATATTTCAGTGAGTTTTTTAACCGTTGCTCTGCCAATGAGCCTTCTTTTCGCAATATTGTTCAC
>JAGRAG010000007.1 GCA_020435025.1 Bdellovibrionales bacterium
CCCGGAAATTTAACCGGGAACCTTTCTTTCCTTGCTATTCACAGGTGCACGCTTTTTTCGACGTCTTTTATACCTTCACGCATAAATTGCTTAAACAGGACTTTGCGTTTTTCCATAAGAGGATTTTCTAAATGGGTCAGATAAAGTTTAGAAACTAACTTGGTTTCTGAGGCGATTTTTAAAAGCCCCTCTTTCACTTCTTTTTCAACGCTGGGATAAGGAAGAACGGCCCAAGTGTCGTGATTTAACAAAATCTCCACCATCGATTTATGGGAATTGACCATTACAAAATAATTGATGCTGCTGAGTTGAAACCTTGAGAATTGCTTTTTTAAAAAACGCACCATAAACGGATCAGCTTCTCGGTAAGCGACAATGGGCATCTCCTTAAGGTTTGTTACGGGCTTTTCATTTGTTGCTCGAGTGACCAACACGCTATCTTCGTGCAAAATCTCATAAGCTCGAATGTTTTCTGACATCACCGCAGTGGGAATGACACCAAAATCTAATACGCCCGATTTTAAATCTTCTAGTATATCATTGGCTTTCAAAAAATTCGTGCGAATGACTATTTCAGGGTACTGACGTTTGAATTCACTGATCAACGGCATAAGGACTTTTTCTCCAACTTCACGATAGCAGCCAAAGGCAATGGGACCTTTTAACGCTTCCGCATCCGACTGAAAGGACGTGAGAGACTCTACAAGGCGAGAATAAATGGGATAGACTTCTGAACGGAGTCTTCGCCCCTCGGCCGTAAGATGCACTCCCTGTCGATTTCTAACAAATAGTGTCGCCCCAAGTTCTTCTTCAAGGTTTTTAATCTGACGTGAGACCGCTGGTTGAGCAATTCGCAACTCTCGAGCCGTCTGCGAAAAATTCAGTGTTTGAGAGAGATTTAAAAAACATTCTAAAAAATTGAGATTCACGTCTTACCCTTACTCTTACGCTCACCCACTATTTTTTCGAAAAAGAGACCGGGTGACAAGCGAACGGAAGTATTTCCCTGAGAATTTTACCAGAATCGTGATAGCAAGTTAAGCTATAGGTTGTCTATAAGGACAATAACATTTTGAAATGACGTAAGCTTTTGTGAACAAAAATCAAAAAGGCAGAGAGTTCTCCACCTTTTAGAGGTTGTCGCCAAGTGGTCAAATTTGGAAAAAAATATTTCAGATCAAAGGAAGCATCTATGAAACACGTTGCGTGAGAGCAAAAGTATTTTATTTTCAAAGATGGCTGTTTAGAGACGGCCTCTTTTAAGATCCTTCAAATTGAATCTCCATTCCGCCGCACCTTTGTGTTTCAAGTGCAGCTGTAACGGTTATCGAGCCACGGAAGGTGCTACTTTCAATCGAAACCACTCTTCTTTTTCGCCGACCGAAATTTCCGCTTCTTTATTATTTCCAGCTACCACCTGGGGTGTCGAAAGAACTTCTGAATTGTTTTGACTGAAGTAGCCCAATTCCATCTTTAATAAAATGCGACTGTTATCATCTGAAAACCCTTCAACGGGATGAACTTTAAGATAGTTCACTGTTTTTAGGCCCTTATTGGTCTTCACCCTCTGCGGAGCAAATTGAATGATCTTTTCTTCTCCAAAAGGCATTTCAAAAGCTGAACTAGGAACCTTCTTCCCCGCCACAGTTAATTGATAATCGACCCTCACATTTTCCGTAACGGCTCCAGCAGCCAAACCCCAAAAAATGAGTACAACAGTTAAAAGTCCTTTTTTCATACACCCTCCTTGTGACATTTCGATTAAATCGAAGTCCCACAAGGTGTGCAAGGAATATCCCATTTATATTTTTTTAATCGACACTCGGGCATCCGTAGGTACCTGCTGCTGCACAGCGGTCCTGACAAGTTCGATAATAGATCGTATTATTGTTAATGTTAGTGAAAGCTAAGTTCGGCCTGTTATCAGCAGCCCCTCCAGTCCCTGCCGCTGGGAAAGCAGGATCCGCCAGAGTACCCATATTTGAAACTGTGACATTTCCTGCTGTATCAACGATAGCCACATCCGCATTAAACACACATCCTGCATTGATGTTATCGTATTTTAACTGCCAAAGTCTAAACGTTCTGCCACCATTGACCTCTGAAATTCGCGTGGTGGCTGGATCAACGGTGGGAGCCCTCCCGCACTGGGTCAGCTGCGAACAACGCACCCAAGCACCATTGGTATTCGATTTCGGATAGGTTGTTGCCACAGCGCCTGGAATAAAGTTAAGTGCTCTGTCTGGTGCAACATAGGGAGGGGTCGCTCCTCCTAAATTTTGCCCACCCACTTCCGTATAATAAGATTGAGGCATTCTATATTCCGTCGGGCCTGTACTCCAAAACGCGGTGACCTTCGAATCTATATTCGACTGATTGGACATTACAACTGGATCTCCGTCGACAGTGCACGTTCCAGAAAACAATTGTGTTCCTACAGCTTCAATTCTCCACGAACGATCTTTACAAAACATCTCAACACCCGGTTCAAAATCTTCGTCGATGTATCCGACCTTAAAAATAACGTTGCTAAATTGATCGGTAACCGGATTCAACATAGTTGCATCCCTATTCGCATAGGCCGCATTCCAGACTAAACCAATTGGATTTGCTGCTGGACCACCACTGGGCACCACTCGACGGCCATTAGCAATTGCTGTATCATCGGCGTACTCTAATTTTATTTCTCCTTCACACCCTTGGGGAACGTTTTGCTTATCTGTATAACTGACCCGAATTCGTACTCGAAGGCCACCATTTACTAAAACAGGACCTGTGATCCCACCCGCATTAAAAAACTCTGTCGTTTCATCATTTGCTTGAGAGACACTGGGCATGTCTCCACCCCAATACTGAGCTGGACTTACCAGGTTATTGCTTCGACTTCCGCCTCTTGGCACAATTAATAAATTATTTGGACAACCAATAACGTTGGCAGCTCGATCGGAACCCGTTCCTGTCGAACGAGAATAAGGAATGATTTGAATTTCCGGCAAGACATTGCTCATTCCAAACATGCTCGCTGGGTCGTCGGCATTTCGAGGAAGGAGTTTTTCGGCAATATTGCCCGGAGTATAATTATAAGCTGTCCAGTTCCCACAATAGGCAGCCGGGTTAGAATTATAAATGGCAAGCATTCCATTGATTGCGCCATGGATAAGGTGGGCATTGTGTAGAACGTAACGGCCTGGAGGCCCCTCCTCAATAGTGGCCTTTGAACCGTTGTTCGGCCAACGAATGGCTCTTTGCACTCCAGGCTCCGTATCTCCGGCCGCATTCACATCTGCCGCATCAATCACAAGACCAATCCCTGCTCCCGCCCATTCTGCAGCCTCAATCGGCTCGATGGTGTTCGTGGATCCCATTCCTTTGATCCGAGCGGCGACCGCATTTATATAACCCTGACAGCTATTTTGATGAACATTCTTTTCTGATGTTCGCTTTGTAGAAGAATAAAGGGAGATAAATCCAAAAGTAGTTGTTGCAACGATTCCCACAGAAATCATGACTTCTGTTAACGTCACACCCTTTTCGTTACGTAACAACCACATACGCTCAAGGCCCCCTAATTGATGTTGCCTAAATTCAAATTGTTGACTGCCTTTATATAGTTTAACTAATAATCTCAGTGAGACTAAGTTCTCTTTTTCAGTTCGTCTCATAATAAGACAAAAATCTATATTGTCCGATTCGGACCTCGACAAAAAACCGGTTCAGACGATTTTTTCAGAAAAAAAAGTGTACCACTTTTAGACAAACAGCCACTTTTTTGGAAAAGCTAAACACAAATTCCTGGTTAACTATTATACTTAAATAGAAGATGTGATTACGGGATGTCTGAAAATATGAGTCGAATTCGAAAAGGTATACTAAAAAATCAATTCGGTTTTTCTATGGCCGAGACCATGATGGCTGCAGGACTTGCCGGGACTGTGGCCTTGGCTGTCGTTGGTATTATGAGATCCGCAAACTACATTGAAAAAGCCACCCAGAACAAAGAGGCGGTGGTCGCCAATTTAGCTCGATTGGGTTACGAGCTTCAACTCAATCTCCAACAAGCAATGGATGTGGACTCTTTAGCTATACCGCTGAACGCCTCGACGGCCACAATTCAAAATGGCTTTATTCGAAGAGCTTACAACAGTGATGCTATTGGAGTTGTTCCTGATGGTACAAGTCTTGCGGATCCGATAGCTCTTTTTATTGGTGATTTTGGAGGCAGTATCAACAATGGCGCTCTAAATACAAAAATTTCTCGTTTCCGAGGGATAGGAATCTACTATCTACACAGTGAACCAAGCAATTCAGGTGCTGTAATAATTTCTACTCGACCTCCCACTGGAGCTGATCAAGATATTGAACCTGACAGCATAGGCTCGATGTTTGATGGCCTTGTGGGTTTTTCAATCGACAACATGAGGATCGTTAACGGAGCCGCCAACGGTCCCCCAACTAGTGTTCAATTTCATGCCATCGGTAGATACTTTTCTTCTAAAGATCGGGCTACTTTAGCAAAGTGGTGCCATCCCAATCGAATGGGAGGGGGATCCTGTCCGAACCAAATTCCCTATCATGACATCGATAGAGTTTATAATGTCGTCTTAAGAAACAATGCTCTACCAGCAAAGGACAATGGAATTGGAGCCCAACGAGGCGGCCTTCCCATTGCCGGAAATATGTCAACCTTATTTGGAACTTTACATTACTTTATTGGCGTGCCTCATCGAGGGGGTAACTAGGAATGAACTCTAAAAAAACACCATCAGTCTTGCTAAATGAAAAAGGCATAGCCGCCCTTGGAATGGCTGTAATTGCCATTGTCGTCGTCAGTGCAATATCTTTAACTCTGCCACGTTACTTAGTTCAGAGTAGTAACGCCGCAAAAGACTACCGTCGACAAATGATGTTTCAGGAAATTTTAACGCAGTTAGGACAAGTCGCTTATAGCGCGTGGCAAACCTCTCGGAAATTTGCGAATAACTGTGCTCTTGCGGCCGGAACCACAGCAGTCAACCTAGGTGGTGACGTCTTTTGTTTTCCTGATGCCAACGGTAATGGAGTCATGGAGGGAGCTGAATGCATCACCCACCCTCAATTGTCTGTTCCCGTTTGCTTGGATGCCTTTGTAAATTTGGTTGCCGAAAAAGACCCTTCAGGAGAGGAAACCACTCTGACCGCAAAAATTAACAAGCCAGAATCCTTTTGGTCTCAGGTAACAGAGTACGCAAACAATATGACATTTCCCATCTATAAAGCCCTCGATGATTCCCTCAATGTAGTACCCAAAGCATATGCTTTTGACAATCTGTTTGGTCGCCCCACTTTACCTTTACCGGGTACCGTTATCACTCAAATCAATGTTCCCAACTGTCCTGGGGGATTGGGTTGCGTTCAATGTAATGACGCAAATGTTCATTGCATCCGTCTACGCATCTGTGACCCACACAGACCTGGAGGATGCCCCAATCCAGAAGATTACTTTTATCAAAGAATAGCCATATTCGAGTAACATTTCTCTTTGCACTTTCTACATCGGGACGCTAAAAATGAATCATGATTTCCAACAATGCGTCTTTAAGCATCGTGCTCCCTTGTTACAATGAGGAGACCTCTATAGCACCTGTCTTTTCTTCTCTTTTAAGGGAGAGGGATCGCCTTTTGAAGTCAGGAATATTTAAAAACATTGATATTGTCGTCATCGACGACGGTTCGACGGACCAGTCTCTGTCCCAATTACGTAGTTTCCAGAGCGATGTTCAAATATTTCCACTAGATCACAACAAAGGCTATGGCGAGGCTTTAAAAACCGGTTTTCAAAAGGCCAAGGGTGACTGGATCTGTTTTTTTGATTTAGACAATACCTGCTCGCCATCAGATATTGCCCCCTTGTATCAACAAATGTTAACCGACGGCAATTTTATGGGTTTAGGAACTCGTCTCAATCCTTCCTCAAAAATGCCTTGGGTTCGCTTTTTGGGAAATCATATTTACAGAAACCTAGTTTCTCTTTTACTCAGGCAGCCTATTGCAGATTGTTGTACAGGATTTAGGATCTTTCACCGTAGATTTCTACCGTTGTTTTTAGACCCCCTCCCCAGTCAATTAAATTATTCTTTGGCAATGACTATTGCCTACTTAAGACTTGGCGAACGCATCACTGAAAGAGGCATCCAATACAACGAGCGAATGGGTCATTCCAAATTAAATGCTCTTATCGACGGACCTCGGTTTTTATTGACCCTTATTCACTATGCTCTCAGTCCACGCTTTTCCAAGAACCGGCTTCGCGGATGGCTGACGTGAAGATCTCTATTGTCATTCCCACGCGAAGCAAAGGGCTTCAAACGTTAGAAACCATTCAGTCCTGCCAGCGACAAGCATTCGACAAAGCTCAGTACGAACTCATTGTCGTGGGACACTTCGAAAATAGACTGTTATGTGATTTAACTCGGCAACCCCAATTTAGCAACTTTACCTACTCTGTTTGCTCGAACATCGGCGTGAACCATGCACGCAATCATGGCTTAACAAAGGCCACTGGTGACATCGTATTGTTTTTAGATGATGACTGCCGTCTTCCACGCGAAAACTATCTTGCCGATCTCTGGAAAGCCCATCAGATTCACCATGAAATTTGTGTGATTGGCGGGAAATATCAAAGTAGCCAAGAAACCAATCTATGGGGGCAACTTTATAATGAAATGGTCAACTGCTGGATTTCATCTCATCACCAAAAACCTCTTAAAGTTTTACCCGGTGGGAACTGCAGTTTTAAGCGCAAGTTGCTTAACCAGCGGCAATTTGAATCCAAGATACGTTATGGAGGCAGTGAAACAGAATTTCTCATTCGTCTACAAAAGCAGGGCGAAAAGCTTCTCTTTTTAGAAAGTCTTACCGTTTACCATGATAGTCAAATTCCCTTTCGCTCCGTCCTTTCCAAAGCCTGGCAACAGGGCAAAAACCGTTCCCAATATCAGTTGCCAAAAGGTTCTCTGCACTTACCTAGAGGCTTAAATGCACAAACTCTCACTTTTTTAGCCGGATATAAGATCATAAGTGAAATGGCTTCTACCTTTAAAAAGATAGAACAAAAATTGGGTTCCAATCACTAAATTAACATAGCTTCGTAACCAATTATTTTCTCAACAAATTGAATCAACTTTGGGCGACCAATTCAGTACCACAAACAATTAACCGCATTTGTTCATTACGGATCCCTACTGAGGGAAAGAGGGCCTTTTATAAAAAATAGATGAATTTGAAAAAAAACCTTTTCCAAAGTTTCACTGTCAAAAGCCCTTCAGGTCTCGAGATCTTTTTTCAGTTTTCTAAATGAAGCGTTTTGATGTCCTTGTTTTAAGGCGCTAGTTTGTTCAAAAATATATAGTTTAAACAAAGACTTTATCCAAAAAATATGCGGGGCAGACAGGAAGATTTTAAACATCTCTTTTTTTGAGAACTCAAAATCTGGCTGACGTTCTTGTAACTCAAGTCCTTTTTTAAAAAAATGATCAAATAAAGAGAGAATCCAAAAAAAGCAAACTCTTTCTAAAAAAGACAAACCTGGAACCAGCTTAAATGCTATCAACTCCCGGCTCATGGTTCTTCGCCGATTTTTAGGTGGAAGTAATGCCTGCTCCCGTCTGTTCTGTGCCGAACGCCCCTGCTTAAAGGCCTTGCCAAAAAGGCCCCAAAAGGAATTTCTTGCTTGGTGTAAGACTTGAAGCTCATCAGAGTACTGTAAGATGTAACCTTGCTTTACAAGACGCAAATTCAGTTCTGTTTCGGAGCCACCATAAATAATACTCTCGTCAAAAAACAGATTCTCACCTAAGACCTTTCGATTATAAGAAGTGTTGCCGCCAATCAGAAAACAGGTCTGCTGATCCTTTAAAAACCCTGATTCCATCCACAGATCTTGAATCCATTGGTAGACCAGGTCGAGAAATCCCGCCGACTCATCGATAACATATTTTCCGCCAAAAGCTCCCACTTCAGGAAAAGAATTATGAAGTTCTAAGATCGTTAAAAGAGTTCGAGCATCTAAAAGAACACAGTCGTCATCTAAAAAATAAACAATGGACCCTCTGGCTTTATCAAGACCTAGGTTTCTGGCTAGATTGACTCCAATAGAGCCAACCTCAAAATATCGTATCTGAAAATTAAGCTCCTTGCTCTCACCGAGACACTGCCTTAGATCCGAATCCACTTCATTACTGACAACAACCACTTCAAACAAAGACCGATCGATCTTTTGATGATTCACCGAAGCCAATAAGCGTAAAAGATCATCTTTTCGATGATGTGTTGGCACAACAATAGAAAGCTGCACGGAACCGTCACTCATGACCTACCACCTGATGCTTGCGGGAATGATCTTTTTTAATTCTTTTAAGAATTTGATAGCGCATAAAGTAGTAAATCTTACGAACTGGATGCATAACTGTGTACAACCACCAAAATAGAGCTATCGAACTTCGATAAATACGGTACACAGCAAATCGACTCTCCCTTTTTGAATAAAAAGCCACGGTCCTAAAGTAATGTCCAACCAACACAAAAAAATAGCGACAGAAGGCGTAAGCCCTCCACCGCATTTGAACCATCAGAGCCTCTAAAGGAACGACAAGTTTATTTCTGATAAAGTTAAAAACTCTGTACCGAAAGAAGTTAACTGCTCTTAAGCCAATCTGATAAATCATAAAATAAAAAATGGGATAGAACACTCGAGCCAAATGCTTCCGTACGACTCCGGGTAAAGTGTATTTCAAAGCACAGTAAGGTACCGAAAGCATAGTTCTAAACCGCAGTGGCAGGTATTTTAAAAAATAGGCAACAGGGAAAAGGAGTCTTGCACCGTACATTCGGAGTTTTCCAGGAAAGTATTTAATTTTGTATCCTAAAGGGAGAAAAACCGCATAATATATTTTTTCAAATCCCTTGATGCGAACATCAGTACTTTTGGTTTTCGCAAGCCTCCAACTGACCTCAATGTCCTCTATAAAAAACAAAAATATTGCCAAAAACCCCGAAACCCAATTCGAAAGCTCTTCAAAAAGATCGCTCACAAACGAATGTTTTCTTTTTTTACTAAACCACCGACTTTCTGACTCGATCCAATCAAATACTTCTAAACTCAGATTCTCCGCAAAGAACATTCGAGCGCCAACAAACTCTAACGCTCTATTCTTAGGCGCCATGGCCTCTAAAGGACTTAATAAATATTGTGAAAACAGGCGACTATTGAGAAAAAACTGACCTCCTGCTTCGAAAAACCGATAACCGAGCTCTTTAAACGCAAATCCCGTGCCCACATACGCACTACGGATACCACCCAACCAAAAATAGGTCTCTCGACGAAATGAAAATCCATAATCGTCTACTATAGTCCACGGCTCACTCAGCTCATGGCTGTGGCTCAAATAACGTGGAACTATACATTCATCAACACCAACTTCAGTAAGATATTTGCTTGCCCATGCATCTACCTCTGCTTGAGACTGTTCGCTCTTAACAAGACAAAATTGGCTTTGAATAAAATCAAAACGTTTGTGCTTTGTTAATAGGTCCGTACCCGTTCCTTTTTTCCAAACCATATCACTACTAATAAACGCAATGACTTCACCTTGAGATTCTTCAGCTCCCAATTGCAGAGCTAGCTCATTTCGAGCCTTTGCCTTTGGAAGAGTTGAATCCACATCACCTGGAACATGCAGCATTTTAAAGTTAAATTGAGTAAAATGATTCATAAAAAACGCTAGTTCACGGGCCGCACTATCTTCTTCAATTGCATCTGAAACAAATATGATCTCGTATTCATCAGGAGAAAGATCCAGGCGACGAAGATGTTTTAACGAGTTTTCCCAACCCAAATTAGATTTCACGTGATGAACCACAACCGAAAGCTTCACACAGGGCGCTAAAGACCTGCCCACTTCATAGAGCGAGGCGTGCTCCAACTTAAAAGGTTTAGAAAATGGATGGCTCGCGGGTTTGCCCGGCTCCGGTAAAATATCAAAACCACGACAATTTCTTCTAATATAATTAAGCTGATCTAAGGCTTGCTGACTGGAAAGAGCTCGGTCTGATGAGCCTACTTGCGGAAGCAATCGGATATGCACTCGGGACCAATACTCTCGCCCTAGAGCCTCTAAAAAACCCGTCATGCCGATCCAAGGAGTGAGCTGAACAACTAGCCGAGACGCCTCAAATGAAAGCAGCCGATGAATTTCTGGAATAATGGAATCTTCAAATTGATCGACAACAAGATGAATTGAATATTGTGTCGCCAATTGCTCGACTTGAAGACGAGAAGAGGCATCATATAGCTTTTTTTGCTTCACTTCTACAACAACTAGTGGCAAACGGCTCTTTGCAAATTTTAATATATCTTCGGCATCTTCTCTCTCTAAAATTCCTTCGGAAAATACAATTCCGTCATAGTGATCATTTGCGGCCTTCATAACTTCTTGAAGGTAGTCTTTGGGCTCACCCTCTCCTTGATCACTGAAAGCATATCTGACAAGACCTAATGGCTTTTCAACGTTTCCCCAATTCTCTTCCTGAAGA
This sequence comes from Bdellovibrionales bacterium, assembly GCA_020435025.1. Lineage (GTDB taxonomy): Bacteria > Bdellovibrionota > Bdellovibrionia > Bdellovibrionales > UBA1609 > JAGRAG01. The sequence goes on from JAGRAG010000007.1 coordinate 10,570, forward strand.
ATGGCACCTTTGATTCCACGAGGCATTTCCTCATAAAAGCGCTTGCGTCGTCTGGCTTTAGCTAAAAGATTCCAGGGAGTCAGAAAAACTCGAACTCCTGAACCAAGAATTCGTCTGGACACAAATAAAGCCATCCAAATTGTAGCCAAGAAAATATGACCACTGGTACGAATGCCCAGTCTTATGGGTTTAAAAATGGGATATAAAAGAGACTTCAGTTTAAAAAAATCATCAAAAAGGTAAGCCAGCTGGTCATATACTTCTGTGGTCAAAGTATTAACATAAAAAATTGGAGCAGTATTTGCCAGCAACATTAACTTTTTTAAATGTGAATTGTTAAACTCCGATCGGGTGTCCGCATGGTAAAGATGAAAAACATGATGATCGTTTCGAGCAAAAGTCGCTCCCGCCGACCACAAACGATATCCTAACTCGGAATCTTCATACCCATAAAAGGCAAAAGTTTTTCTAAACCAACCGACCTTTTTAAATAGGTCTGCACGAACCGAAAGACTGTGTGTACATACATATCTCCACCCACTCGATATTTCATTCCATGGCTTAGGATTTTCTAAAAACTCTATCCAAAATCCCCTATCGACAGGGTAGGTATCCAATTCTGGATTAATTTTATTGTACTCCGTTTGAGAGTGGCTTTTTTCTTTTACAAGCTCTAATCGACGCCCTTGAACAACATCTATTGTTTTATGGAGCTCTATAAGATGAGCCAGATAATTTTCTGGAACTAAAATATCAGAATCTAAAAACGAATATATTTCCCCGATGCTATTTTTGACTCCAAGGTTCCTAGCTACCGATGCACGAAATTGTCCATCGCCCATTCTTCTTGATTGCGTTCGAGGAAACTTGATCAATTTGAAATTGATGCAGTCGTGTTGAGTGTTCGCAAAGTCTTTAAAATACTCAAATGTACCATCGTCACTGCCATCATCGACGAGGACTATTTCAAAAAATCGCGGATCTAGGTTTTGCCGAACCAAGTGCTTAACAACTACTGACAGATAAAGACAATTGTTATAAGATGGAATGATCACTGAAATTTGAACTTCGGAATTTGGCACAGTCGTCTGAATATCTGGGCCGTATATCGGCTCCAGATCGCGACCCTCATCAATTCTGGGATCAAAAACATCTAACCCGGGCCTATGATGGATGGTCAAATGGGTGTACTTTTGTTGAATCAGATCTATTTTCTCTTTAATCTGGCGGACATCCAAGAGATTGTGTGTGTCTCCAACCGGTGTCGGAAAATATAAAAAAACTTGATGTTTAGACTTTCCTAGCTTGTGAAAGGATTCTTCAACCGAAATGCTTTTGGTCATCAAAAAAGTGACTTTCAAAGACTCTCCGTCTAATCGCTGAAAAACAGAATCTAATGAATTCTCTTCGCCAGCAACAACGAGGACCTCTATTTCAATTCCCAAATTTCGAAGCTCATGTATTTGGTTCAGTTTTAAACGTAAAAAATAGTGAGGAGTCACCCAGACACTTACGGCAAAACCTTGTGATTTCGCCATTTCTAGAAATCGCCAACCGTCTTCTGCGTCTATAACATTTTGGGAAAATAAAATTCGGTGGTATTCTCCGGTGATTGCTTTTTGAAGACTCAATCGGACATCTTCTAAAGATTTAGCATTTACTGGGGCAGCTCCGACGAGCTTTAGTTGAGCAGATTCATGATCTTTTAAAGGGAATGTCGGCAGAAAGTAAACTCGCTCCATCAATTGAACCTGTCTTTTCTTATTGTCGCTCAACCCATGAAACATATTTTCAATGGTCCCTTCGGAAAGTCGGTTTATCAGCATCTATTCTTGTGGTGTGTCATTCATCTCGAATTCAAACCAAACTAACTTGCCAGTTCACCTGTTTAATTACAACACTTCCAACTGTTGCAACTATACAAAATCTCGCAACGCTCCGCAAATGAATTCAAATGATATCAGTAGCTTAAATGATCTCTTTCCTTTAGACTTTGGGTTAAGGGAGAGGGAAATGCGGCAGAAATTATTTTTGGTAGGCTACATTCTCATTGCAGCTGTTTTATTAGTTGTGGCTCGCTCCTATTTTCAAGAACCAGAAGAAAAATTGTTCATTCCGGACCCGAAGATTGATAACAATTTCTATCCCAATGCTATGGACTATTATATGGGAGACATTCCTATAGAAAGGTTCGATCTTCCGACGTATCCCAAACTTCCCAGTAAACTGCTTCTTTCAGGAAGAACAGCGGCGTGCTCGATTCCTGGGAGAGCTTCAAGCTCCAATGGCGTCGCTTTTGTCAGCCAGAGTCAGGCCAAGGCCCTAGCGAATCTTTCGTCATCTTACGTCTATGTTCTAGAAAATCTATGCTATTTTGTTAAACAAGAAATTCGCCTCCAAGATGAATGGGGAAAAGAGTTTGCCAAAGCCTCTGTCCGAGCCGTGATTCATCGACCACAAATATCTGGAAGTCGGGTTGCCTACATCCACAATTTAATGGCTCTTCATAGGCTACGTATTTCCGAAAGCGATTCAGGGGCCAAGCCCGATTCACCTGATCTGGCGATGATCCAAATAGAAGTAAACACGAAATCAATCCATCCTGAGTTCACAAAACCTTTAACAGCATTGCCGTCTCACAACATAGCTGTTCCGACAAAATCTCTTAAAGAAGCATTCAGCCTTATCAATAGTGGCGCTTTTGGCCTTGTCGTTTTAAAAACCCACAACAATCCTAACTATAAGTCTCCTCTAGACAGACATGCTCAGTTAGTAAACTTTAAAAATGAAAGTGGTTTTTTAATCATTTCAAACAGAAATCGATTAAACTTATCCAAACAATCCACTGTTTTGGTCTATGGAAAGCACGCTAATGACTACAGCCCGCTTCGTGCCGCAAAATTCCTTTACCCCCTAGGAATCCAACAGATCTACTGGGTCCAAAACCCTCTTCCTTAAAAAGGTGCCTGACACTTATTCCAGTCCATACTGCGTTATTCTTTCACAAGGTTTTCTTCACAATTCAGCTCTTTGCCTACTTCACGCGCAGTTCCGCAACTGCGGTGCGGACATTCATGGCCGCTCCGCCGAGTGAGGACTGTTTGAGCATGAAGGAGGCAAAGAGCTGAATTGTGAAGAAAACCTTGTGAAAGAATAACGCAGTATGGACTGGAATAAGTGTCAGGCACCTTTTTAAAACTGGGAGCGAAAGGGGTCGAATTCGGTGCCGCAGGTTTTGCTACAGACTTTCAATTTTCCCTCTTTTAAAGAGTTACATGTCCAACTGGCTGGCAGGATTTTCTGGAAGTAATCGCCCTCAATAACGGCGGCAATACCCTGAGAACGACCATCGAGAGTTTTTTCTTTTTCAGGGAGGTCCTTAAGCTGTTTCCAAACTGGTCCACCCTGTTTTTCGAAATACCAAGGGTAAAGCTGGTTTCCGACCCAGCAGCAGGGAAAAACCAATCCTTCAGCGCTCACATACACACTTTTTTCCTTGGCCACTTTACACTCAATCGGAGTTTGATCTAAATATCTTTCTAAACTGCCATATTTATCGATGAGTTCCTGTTCTTTTAGTAGGGCCTGGTTTTTATACTCTGGTTTCGTTGTCGTTTGTAAAACATGAGTGACTTCGCCTTTGAGGTTTTGAACGATCTGCTCGTCTTTAACTTGGCTCTGAGTGTTGGAAAAAAATCTTCCCGTCTTTTTAGCCTGAAATTTTTTAAAACCCAGCTCTCGGCTTAGTTCCCTCGCTGTTTCAATTTGGTGTTCATTGTGCCGAAAAACAATAAAATCCCACTCTGCGCGTCCCCCGGCCGCGATATAAGATTTAATGTTTCTCATAATCGTCGCCCAATGAGTTCCCTGCCTGTACAAGTGATTGGTATCTTCAAGACCATCAATAGCAAATCGGACCGTATCGACGACATCGGCCAGTTGCCGCCACCAGCTCTCTGGACGCGCGCTTCCATTTGTGAACATCATTAAGTGAATTTTAGGGTTTTCATTTCGTAAGTATTTAAATATTTCCAGCGTCTCTTTTGCCGCAATAGGATCTCCATAGTTACCACACATGTAGAGTCGATCGATTTGCTGAACAAAAACAGGCGGCAATATTTTCTGAATATCCACAAGTGCCAACTCGGTCATGGGGAGGTTTGGGTTGTCCTCTCCACCGCACACCGTGTGCAAACACATCGGACATCGGGCATTGCACTTCGACGTCACTTCTAAATGAACGGCTTTTATTTCATGGGCACTGTACATAGAAATCTCATATCACAGCCTTCTAAGATATTCCAAAAGCCTAAGAGCAAATATCAAATGCGCCGCGCAGAATAATCTCTATCTCCTTTAAACCCGTTCCCGACACATGTTACAAAGTCTTAATGGATTTTGATAAAGAAATTAGTCCCACTTTTTGTATCTTGCCCTGGATTCATCTCTCCACTCGACCCAATGGTCACGTTCGTCTTTGTTGTACGGCCAATGCATCTTCTGCCGGAGCAACTAATGACAAAAAGTACGGAGGCGAAGTTGGGATCGTAAAAGGTGATGACGGAAAGCCTGCAAATTTGAACCACACCGATTTGCTGACAGCTTGGAACAATGGCTACATGAAAACAGTCCGTCGACAAATGCTTCAGGGGGAAATCCCCCCTTCTTGCACGAAGTGCTTCAAAGAAGAGGCTGCCGGACACCGATCCAAACGCAATTGGGAAACGGAATATTGGGCTTCCAGAGTCAGCGTTAAAGAACTTCTTGCCATGACCAACGCGGACGGTTCCGTTCCTCCCAAGATTGCCTACGTTGATTTACGGCTTGGAACAAAATGTAACTTAAAATGCATTATGTGCTCTCCTCACGACAGCTCACTTTGGGTAAACGATTGGAACAAGCTCTATCCAAAAATTCAAAACGAGAGCCTAAAAGAAATTATGCAGTGGCACAACAAAGGCAAAGTCGATGGCGCCACCTATAACTGGTACAGTGATAATCAAGAGTTTTGGAATCAGCTTCATGATCAGCTCCCTAATTTTCAGCAACTCTATTTTGCTGGTGGCGAGTCGACAATTATCGATGAACACTACAGTCTACTTGAAGAGTGTGTAAAACGTGGAGAAGCCCCTCATATTGAGCTTCGCTATAATAGTAACGGCATTGAGTTGCCTCAAAAATTATTTGATTTATGGAAAGAGTTTAAGCGCGTTCGTTTCCACTTTAGCATCGACTCTATTGGCGAGATGAATGACTACATTCGTTATCCCAGCCAGTGGAGTCATATTGAAAAGCAACTCGATCTTTTAGATCAAACTCCTGACTCTGTTGAAGTCACCATAGCCTGTGCTGTTCAGGTGCTCAATATTTTATATATTCCTGACTTTATTAAGTGGAAACTGCAAAAAAAATATCGAAAAATTAACCCCTGGCCTCTTGGAGCTGGTCTAATTAATTTTCATTTCGTCTATCATCCGGCGCATCTGAATGTGAAGGTCTTGCCACAAACTCTAAAAGATAAAATCGTGCAAAAATATGAGGAATTTTATCTTTGGCTTAAAGAAAATGTCAGCGACCAACCGGAATTTTTAGAAGCCCCTTACGGAATCAAACGTCTCAAGGGGCTTGTCTCTTTTATGAATTCCGAAGACTGGTCGGTCCGTCTTCCCGAATTACAAGAGTACTTAATACGTATGGATGAAATTCGTGGAACCAATTTCAAACAAACCTTTCCCGAAATGACAGAGATTTTCGATCTTTATTAATATATAAACAGCGCCCCTTAATTGCAGATGAATTTCTTTTTGAGATCTGTAACCTCTTTGCATTGCTCAAAAGCGAGTTTGGGTGGTGCACTGCTCACAGAGTGAGCGGTGCTGCTGCCCACTCTGTCTGAGTCTTTTGAGCAATGCAAAGAGGTTACAGATCTCAAAAAGAAATTCATCTGCAATTAAGGGGTGCTGTTTATAGAGTCAATAAAGAGTCGGAGTAGAGTGCGCCATTTCCTCGGCTTTACCTAGAAATTTCGCAACCGATTCATAAAGTTCCGGCACTGTTTCTTTTAAAGATTGGCCGCGCAATCGATCTAACTCGACCGTGTAGTACCAGAATTTTTCAAGTTCCGGACTCCAGTCAGACTCATTCATATAGGTTACATAACCCGCTAGCAACTTTTCGACGGCTCCTTTATAAAAGGCGATTCGCTCAGGAACGTAATCTTGCCGTTGCATCCACTGTTCCAATTCCAATAAATAATCTGAGTAGCGCTTCTCCACTTTCATTTTATAGAGGGGTGGTAATGCTTTTAAATTTAAAAATTTAGGATTGTGTAAGGGGTGTGTGTTTAAAATGGGACGACGATCATTGTTATTGATTCGCTCAAAATTCTTCTCAAACTTCCACTGGATGAAGTCTGGCAAGTGAAGGGCATTATAAACTTGAATGGTCGCAGCCAACCAAACGCGAAAGGGACCAGGTTCTTTATCCAAACGATCTAAATTAGCTTCAATCTCTGGCCACCGACTGGGATACCGAATGTATTCATCAACTTTTCCGATGCCATCGACACTGGCGCCGATCATCACTCTCCCAAAATTTTTCCAAATTTTCCAAGCTCGATCCGGAATGGTCGTCACATTGGAATTATATTCCACTGTCACCTGACTGGCATCTGATCTTTCTATGATCTTTTCTAAAAGATCATAGTGCTTCTGAATTAAAAGAGGTTCGCCACCAACAACTTGAATATGACGGATCTCCGATGCCATTTGATCTATTTGGTTCCAAAAATTAGGAGAATCAATCCAGTCATAATCTGCATTTTTTGTTTTAAAGCGGCCTGCGCTTGTTTCAACTAGCTCCACTTCTCCGTGAGAATCCCAAAATTTAGGTCCCCACAGAGCCACTTGATCCCCAAACCATTTGTTCGAGTCCGTTGGGCCACACATACGACACTTCAAGTTACATAGATTGCCGAATCGTAAGTCGAAATAAACGGCTGGAGACTGCCTAAGATCAATTGAACCATCCTCTCGAGTCCATTTTTTGGCCTTATCAAAATCAATATGATGCGCCCAGTTTTCTTTTTCGTAATGTCTCCGACTGATGATTTGGCAACTGTCCTCTCTTTGGCAACGCAAACAGGGCTCCGGATCTCGTCCCGCTAACATATCTAAACGCACTTTTTTTAAGACACTTGAGTTTCGACTCTCTAATAAATCGTCGTGATTGGCATTAAATACAGAACCATCTTCTTTTAAAAGCAATCCTCGGCTCTCCGCTGTATTTGCCTGACAGCACACGCGCAGATCACCATTATTGCGAACGGCTTGAAATATCCACGGTAATGGACACCAGGTTTTACTTTCCTTGATTTCAGACATAAGGACTCTGGTGAGTTGAGGCCTCTACCATAGGTGGCTGAATGGCATCAAGTGAGATCTCATTGATGTTGACCCCTTCCGGCTGCTGCATAAGCCAAACAATTAAATCTGCAACGTAGGCAGGATCAATTTTGGAAAGAGACTCGTGGGCTGCACCTTCTGTCTGCATCGCTCCTGGCGAGATATGCGTGACTCGAATGCCTGAAGGCGGCGTCCCCAGCTGTCTTCCTAATGCTGTACGACTGAGATTTCGCGAGTAATCTCGCAAGGAAATTTTTTCGATTGGATATAAATTATCAGTACTATTAAGACGATCCACACAGGTGCTACCTATATTAATGATGTAGCCTTTATGTCCTTTTTCTTTCCATTTGTGAAAGACTTCACGCAACAACAATGTTTGTGAGAAACCTTCTAAGGATGAGCAATTAATAAAAACATCAAAATCAAGACTCAGCTGTGCGAATCGCTTCTGATTAGATGGAATTGTTAAATCAAATCCATTAGAGCGAGAAAAAAATTCTCCTGAGACTTTTTGTTTTAAATAAAAAGCCAACCCTTCGTTAGAGTTTCCACTGACAATAATTCTTGGACTGCGTTTTCTATCCATCGAGCGAGATCACCTCACTGTTTTTCCAACGGCCACCGCTTGAAAATTCATAATCTGTTCCACAGGTACGGCCACAAGTCATTAACTTGCTATTCTCATCATCCAACCTGTTTTTCCAACTCTCTACAAGCAAATTATTAAACCAGGGATGAGAAAGTATGTCAGCCCATTTGTGACGGCGCAAACTATTAAATCCTTCTTCAAACTGACTCAGAAGTTTTGTCATTTGTTGCTTTTGAATGTTATTAGGATCTGCAAAATAAATTGGGGCCCCTAACCAGCAACAGGGCCAGACATCGGCGTTAAAATCTACGTACAATCCCGCCATATCCTCTTTATATTTGCAGTGAATCTTAGTTGTATTTACATAATTTTGCCAACTGCCATATTTTTGTTTAATCACATCAAATTTCGATTGGGCCTCATACTCTCCAGGAGCCAATTCGCCTGTAACTTCATTTTTACGGTTAAAAATTGGAGTTATTTGATTGTCCGTATTTGTTTTCATATGGTGATCATGAATAAAACGAGCCGTTTTCTTTTTGTTGAATTGCTTAAATCCCATTTTTTTGGCAAGTGAGACGGCCTCATCGACCTGATGAACATTGTGAGCAAACATTAAATAGTCCCATCGCGCACGGCCCCCAGCCCCAATAAACGCCTGAGCATTTTCCATAACTTTTTCAAAACGACTGTTCACCCGATAGATAGCATTGGTTTCCTGCAAACCATCAACCGAAAAAATAACGAGATGCCGTCCTTTTTTTAATTTTGTTCCCAAGGCCTTCCACCACTCGGGGGTCCGCAAACTTCCATTGGTATAAATAAAAATTCGCGGTGAACCAAAGCTTAAGAGTCGATCCATCATCTGATCCAAATAAGGGTAAATCACTGGATCCCCATAGTTCCCATTAAAAAGCACCTGTTTCAACTGAGGGATCAATTCTTCGGGAAAAACCTTTTCAATGTCTTCTTCTGGTAAATCTCCCACTGGGAGCTGTGGATTGATCCTACCCAGATCCATTCTGGCACATTGTGGGCATGCTAAATTGCACCGACTCGTCGGTTCTACCTGAAGAACTTTAATTTGAGAATAATGTAAGTAGTTATTGTTTAGCAAAAGGTGCCAGCTCCTCTTTACGGACGCAACGCGGCCTCTCGTTTCATGCGCGCCAAGTTGTCAAATCGAACAATCGATGGGAC
>JAGRAG010000225.1 GCA_020435025.1 Bdellovibrionales bacterium
GCAAAGCAGGAGCTGCGCCCAATAGAGACAGAGGTGATATAAAGATATCCATTTCCAATTTTTACGTTCTGCGTCCCGGAAATTGAACCGGGAACCTTTTTTAGATGCGGTCTTTTCGCATCCATAGCAGATGATCTACCAAAACTAGGTTCGCCATGGCTTCGACAACGGGAATGGCTCTCGGTAAAATGCAAGGATCATGGCGCCCTTTTTTGGCATAATCTAACACCGTTGATGTTGGTTTAAATGCGATCTGAGCAAAAACAGGCTCGCCTGTGGTGATGCCACCACGAATGCCACCGTATTGATTGCTGTCTTGAGAGTGAAACTTCACGCCTTCTTGCGACACCGAAGAAAATCCTTCACCAATACTCACTGCCGTCGTGGCACCAATGGATAACAAAGCGGCAGCTAAATCTGATTTAAACTTATGAAAAACCGGCTGCCCCAAGTTAGCAGGAACATTTTCAATTAATAAATTGATTGTACCGCCATAACTTTTTCCCTCTTCTTTAGCCTCTTTTAAAAGACGATAAATTTCTTGAGATTTTTCCGAGTGGGGGAATCGTGCCGGAAAACTATCGATATCTGTTTTAGAACCGATCGCAGTGACTTCATCTGGCGTGAGCGCAATACCAAAAATTTGTGCGCTATAAGCATAACAAGCAAGGTCCGGATGTAAGTGTCGAATCACCATCTTGGCGACAGCCCCTGCCATAACCCGACTGACCGTCTCTCGACCAGAGCTCCTGCCTCCTCCTCGGTGATCACTATTACCAAACTTAGAACTCCATAAATCGTCAGCGTGACCTTTTCTCGGTTGTTTTTTTATCTCTTTGTAATCTTCAGATCGAGCATCCTTATTGAAAACCATAATAGCTATAGGAGTCCCCAAAGTCACACCTTCAAAAACGCCGCTTAAAATCTGTGGCAGATCCTGCTCATTTCTAGATGTGACTATTTCACTGCTTCCGGGGCGTCGGCGTTCTAATTCTCGTAACATTAGCTTTTCATCAAATGGAACACCAGCAGGACAACCATCAATCACAACACCCAAACCGGTACCATGACTTTCACCAAATGTGGTGATTGTAAAATGTTGACCAAAGCTATTTGCATTCATTTTATAAATTCCTTTATCTATTTACTTTCTCGGTTCCGCAATTTCCCAAAACTCGGGAAAACTCTTAGTCACCACTTCTGGATGTAAAATACGAATCCGATGGCCCAAAAGCCTCGCAGCTCCAGCAGCAAAAGCCAGACGATGATCTTCGTCGGTATCAAACTCAAAATTTTGTGCAACCGCTCGATTTCCAATAATCTTCATTCCGCCTTCAATTATTTCATTTTCGATCTTCATCTTGTTCAGAAGCTCCGCCGTCTTTCCAATTCTATCGGACTCTTTATAAGCAAGATGAGGGGCTCCGTGCAAGACACTCGTACCATCAGCAGCAGAACAGAGAATCGCCAATACAGGAAAGAGATCCGGACAGTCATTAATATTCCAATCAATAGGCCTTAAGTGATCCGTTTTAAAAACAGATAGAGAATCTTTCGTCTTATCCAACGAAGCGTTCATCGCTTGCAGTATCTTTACGAACTCCAAATCCGGTTGCAAACTTAAAAAGGGAAATTTCAAAAAATGTGCCTCTCCACCTAAAACAGCCATTGTCGCAACGGCAAAGGCGGAGCTTAAATCAGACTCCGCTTCTGCTTGAGAAACCGCTATTGTCTGGCGCCTTTTTACATGAATGGATTCCTTACGAACATCTAAAGCCATACCTAAGCTTCGTAAAGTATCAATGGTGATTTGCAAATAACCATCAGAGACAACATCGCCACTCCAAAAAAACTCAATGTCTCGATCAAGATCCCAACTGTTGAGTAACAAACCAGATAAAAATTGACTGGATTTTCCCCGAGGCACTTCAATACGACTTTCTTTATTCAGCCAACCTCCTGATGCGATCTCAAGTCCCCTTTCACCTACGGAAGCCGAAACCCCAAGCTGCCTAAGGATAAAAAGTAAATCATCAATAGGACGAGACAAAAGACGATCTGTCCCTCGCAACAAAAAATTCCCTGCATGTCGTGAAGCTTTAAATGCCAAGAAGCGAAGTACCGTACCTGCACTGCCACAGTACATATTAAACGTATCAAACTCAGAAAGCGCTTTTTTCATCAAAACCACATCATCACACTGCGAATCCCCATCGATCCTAAGATCCTTGGAGTAAGATTGGCATATGAGCAGCCGATTCATCACCGATTTTGACGAGGGAATTACACCCTTATAGTAAAACTCATTCACTTTTAACAATCCCCTGCCTAAGACCTTCACTGATGAATTCATCAAGACTCACCTCTTCGATAGTACAGTCTCCATAATCCTTGACAAAGACAAAATTCAAAGCTTTCGCCGCTGTCCACTTTTTGTCCTTTGTCGCTATTTTTACGAACTCGGATTCAGAGACAGGGTCTAATTTCTTACCGGAAAGTGTTGAAAATATATCCTCGAAACGATGTGCATATTCAAGGAGTTTCGGATTCTTATACCTATCGTGGCTCCACTTTAAAGCAAAGATAAGACCACGCGCGACTGCCTCGCCATGAGAAAGACCAAAGTGGCTTTCAAGAATATGACCCAAGGTGTGTCCTAAATTTAGAACCTGCCTCAGTCCTGTTTTCTCAAAAGGATCTTGAAGAACAATCTTATATTTTGCCTCAATGCTTTTCATGAGATACCTATCAATAAAAACACTGAACTTCTCTGGCTTTTGTAAACAATTCTCTACGGAACAAATCGTACCGTCAATAAACATGATTTTATAAATTTCTGAAACCGATTGCTGAGCTAGATCTTCCGGTTGCGACTGCAAAATTTCATCCACTAAAAAAATTTGTGTTGCTGGATAAAAAGTCCCTATTTGATTTTTCGCACTAAAAAAATTAAGAGCTGTCTTTCCACCGTGAGCCGAGTCTATCGCCGAAAGCCATGTTGATGGAATCTGAATAAGCTCGACTCCCCTTTTATAAATACTGGCAATGAATCCAACAAAGTCCCCGACACTTCCGCCACCAACGGCAACAAACTTCAATTTTTTTAAAGAAACCGAGAGGTCACCTTTCCCCAGTTCCTCTAAGGTGGACTTAAACTGTTCAAATGACTTCAGACTCTCTCCACCTGTTAGCTCTATATGATAAAGAAAGTCTTTTTGCCAATCTTCAAATGCAGGAAGAGCCTTTAACGCACTATCATAAAACAAGACACACTCTGACTTTTCTAGAGGACACTCTTGTAAAGTCGGGCTTTGTTGCACGTCAGTTATGGATTCATGATGAATGGTAACTTTAATTGTTTTATCCTTTGTTAAGCCACTTTCTTTTTCTCAACATCATCGCTTATAAACCGAATATCTAATGCCTCTGAAATTTTCCTAAGGTCTTTCATCAATCCACTAAATTCCTCAGGTAACAAAGCTTGAGGTCCATCAGAAAGAGCCTCTTCGGGACGGTCATGAACCTCTACGATAATTCCCTGAGCACCGGCTGCTATAGAAGCTCGAGAAAGTGGACTGACCATATGCCGATATCCCGTTCCGTGACTAGGATCAACAATTAAAGGCAGATAGGTTAGTTTCTTTAAAATAGGAATGACATTAAGGTCTAAAACATTTCGAGCGTATTGATTGTCAAAGGCGCGAATGCCCCGTTCACAAAGGATCACCTTATCATTTCCTCCAGACAAAATATATTCAGCTGACATCAACCACTCTTCTATAGTTGCACTCATTCCTCTTTTTAACACAATCGGTTTATCTATCTTGCCCAATTCTTTGAGCAACGAAAAGTTTTGCATATTCCGAGCACCAATTTGAATGATATCAACATATTTATAGCAGAGCTCTAGACCATGAAGATCCATGGCTTCAGAAACCGTCAACAGCCCGGTTTCTTCTTGGGCTAACTTCATAATCTTTAGCCCCTCTTCCCCCAAACCCTGAAATGAATACGGTGAACTTCTTGGTTTGAAGGCTCCCCCTCTGAGGATTTTTGCTCCGGCTTTTTTAACTGCATGGGCAATCCTCAATGTCTGCTCTTCACTTTCTATTGAACAAGGGCCGGCCATAGTGACAAAGCTGTTCCCCCCGATTTCAAGATCCCCCACCCTCACCTTGTGATCATCTCTTTGAGTTTCAATGGAGCAGAGTTTAAATGGTTTACTGACTCGGGTTACAAAAGCAACACCATCAAGGGACTCTATCTCTCTGAGACTGATCTTTGAGACTTCGCCGATGACACTGATGGTAACCAAAGTCTCTCCAAAAATCACGTGAGGCTTACAGTCATGAGATTCAATTTTTTCTTTGAGTCTATGCAACTGATTTTCTGTGTGGGATTTTTCCATATGAATGATCATCCATATTCTCCTTTAATAGGCGATTGGCCTTCACGTAGTTTTCAATAAGCCGACTGGGATCGGCGACTAAGGATTCTAAAACAGCAATGAAGTTTTTAATTGATGAATTAATGTTATCTTGGTTTGTTAGAAAAATATCCTGCCAAAGGGAACCCGATGCTCCGGCGATGCGAGTGAGATCTTTAAAGGAACGCGGAATCACACCATGAGCAAGAGCCTCTTCACTATTTAAAATAAGAGCCAACGCAACAAAATGCGGCAGATGACTAAGGTCTGCGAAAACCCGATCATGTTCCTCATTCGCCATGTAATGACACTTTAGACCAATTCCATTTAATATATCTAAAACGGATTTCGGAATTTTATCTAACGGCTGGCCCAATATTATTGTTTTATTGAGAAAAAGATCTGACTCGCTGCTTTCGAAACCCGACGTCTCCTTGCCAACAATGGGATGTCCAGGAAGGTAACTGAATTGAAATTCTTTTTTGACACTAATAAAATCAGAAATCTGCTTTTTGGTGCTTGAGATATCAATCACCATGCAATCTTTTGAAATTTTACCACCATGTTCCTCGAGCCACACAATGATCTGCTGAGGCGGCATACACAAAACAAGGACCTGACAGTTCAAAAGGTCCTCAATCTGAGCCATATCCCATGTGGGTGAATCGTTCACATCCCAACAGTACAAATCAATATGTGGATGATACTTCTTAAAAGCTTTATAAAAAGATCCCCCCATTAAACCCATCCCAACAATTCCAACATTTAACCGAATCTCACTCGGATCCGGTCTTGTTTGAAGCTGTTTTGAAAAGTCCATGATGCTTTCAAATACTTTGCGAATTTTTGGAAAATCTTCTATGGACGACAGTTGAGACAACTTTTCCAACTTTTCCGACTCTCTTGAGCTATCCAACACCGGCACGCTATTTTGCGACTTCCAGATAGCGACCTGTTTCACTAAGCTCTGTCTCTGATAAATTAAAGATAGGATCTCCTCATCCAAATGATCAATTTGAATCCGCAGATCTTCTAACAATGAGATTTTCTTTTTATCTTTGGCCATAGACGTACTTTGTCTCGGTCTAAGAAACCCTAGACTTAAGGGATAAACAGACGGAAACAAATAAATTTTTACTGATTTTAGTGATCTAATTAGCACTGTCTACGAGTTCGTCACTATCTCAGCAATATAAATCAAAAAACACATATAAAATTAAAACGTTCCGTGGTTCAACCGGTCTAACCAGGCCCCTCTTTGTATAAAATTTGCCACATAGTGGGAGACTAAAATCGAGTGCCGATGACAAGCGCAATGAAGAATCCAATATCTAAAATAGTTGAGACAGTTCAAAGGTGCCAAAAAGTGATATAATGAGTTTACCTTAGTAAGCTATTTAGTTAAATTAAACCAAACGTAAATTTGTATTTTTACATCCACACGGTCTTCTGACCACAGAAAGTGCTTAGATGAGTCTACTAAAATTATCAGGGATATTTGCTCATGAATTGTTTGCGAGAAAAAAATTGCAACGTTCCACTGAGCGATTAAAAAAACTTTCTACAGAAAAAATAGCGCACGCAACGATGAATGGTGGAAGTATTTTAGGAAGGGTCGCTCCAGGATATCTATTTCAAACTGTCCATATAACTAAGACTATTGCTCAATGTCATAATGTATTAGACATTGGATGTGGCACAGGCGAGCAGCTCCTACAAGTTGCTACGGTCTGTCCTAATGTTAATTTTACTGGTATCGATCATTCTGATTTTATTTTACGTAAGGCTCAAGAACAGGCTGATAAAAAAGGAATAACAAATATTAATTTTCTAAAATCCCATGCCGAGTCGTTAAAAGGAATTTCAGATAATAGCTACGATGGAGTGATCTCAACAATGACACTTCATCATCTTGCTAACTACAACCAACTCATTCAGGTTTTCGGAGAAATAAAAAGGATTCTTATTCCTAATGGTGCTATCTATTTAGAAGACTTCACTTTGTTCAAAAGCTATAAAACTATCAATTTTTTTGTTGATAAGGATGCTCCCTCTCCGCGAGACTCCTTCTCTGAACTTTATGAAGCTTCAATGTGCGCGGCCTTTCCTATTTCGGATTTGTCAAATGCTATGGAGTTGGTATTTGGTGACAGAGTAAAAATGTATTTCACCAAACCGATTCCATTTTTAGCAGTAATGAAAACAGAAAGTTATCCACTAACAAAGACCCAAAAGGATTATCTAGCTAACTTAGTTTCAGGTTTAAGCAAAAATCAAGCCGCTGACTACAAGGATTTAACAACAGCTTTTCGATGGAGTGGACTTTCTTTATAACATTTTTTTTCAAAAAACTGTTACTCATCTGACAACTATATCCATGTATCAATTGAAATTTATAAATATATGGAAAGGGAATAGAATTGTATTCCTCTTTCTAGCATTGGCAGCTACAAATATAGTTCTTTTACTTAAATATCTAAATGCTTTTTTGAAATCTCGGTGATCACACGACCTCGTGGTGTCTTATGAATCAAACCTTCTTTAAGCAGATAAGGTTCATAGACTTCTTCTAAGGTATCAACCTCTTCACTTAAAGCTGCCGACAGGGTCTCAATTCCAACAGGACCACCAGCAAATTTTTCATGAATTAGCGTTAAGATACGCCGATCCATAGAGTCTAATCCCAAGTCGTCGACTTCCAATTGGTCCAACGCATAGTGAGCCAATTTTTTTTCTATCTTTCCATCGCCTTTAACTTCTGCATAATCCCGAACCCGCTTCAACAAGCGATTCGCAATCCTCGGAGTTCCACGACTGCGTCGAGCAATCTCTAAAGCTCCGTCCTCTGTTAAATCGACGTCCAACAGTCGCGCCGATCTTAACAGAATTTCGCTCAAGGCCTCTTTTTCATAAAAAGTCATATGCTCGACAATTCCAAAACGATCACGGAAAGGCGCCTTTAATAATCCAGCCCGCGTTGTGGCCCCCACTAACGTAAAAGGAGCCAACTGAAATTTCATCGATCGCGCTCCCAGTCCTTCGCCAGTAACTATATCAATATGGAAGTCTTCCATAGCACTATAAAGATATTCCTCAACATCACGAGGAATCCGGTGAATCTCATCGATAAAAAAGACCGCTCCAGCTGGAAGGCTTGTTAAAATGGCCGCTAAATCCCCTTTTCGGCAAAGTGCTGGACCGGAGGAAGTTATAAAACGACTTCCTAAATCGTTAGCTATGATTTGTGCCAAAGTAGTTTTTCCTAGTCCCGGCGGACCACACAATAGTACGTGATCCAAAGCCTCTTGCCTGTTTTTTGCTGCTTGCACAAATACCTGCAATTTCTCTTTGACCTTATCTTGTCCTGGAAACTCAGAAAAAGATTGAGGACGCAAACGGACTTCCAACTGCACTTCTTGTTCGGACTGCGTCTCTCCGCTCACCATTCTATCCATGCGCTCCCCTTTCTCTTAAAAGTTAGCCGTTAATAGAGCCAACCCTCTACGAACCCCTTCTTGCATATCCAAGTGAGGTTCCATGGTTTCTACCACCTGCTCCACATCATTTAACTTAAACCCTAAATTCACAAGGGCTGAGATAATATCTTTTCTTGCTGGAAACTCTGTCGACTTAACCGCATCCGACGTGGCCTCATCGATCACCAGTTGTCCTTTGAGGCTTAAAACAATTTGCTCGGCCTTTCGTTTTCCCACCTTGGGCAACTTCGTTAAACTGCGCACGTCCCCATCTTCAATGTACTGAATGAGTTGTGAGTAAGGGGCCGCTGACAAAATCGCCATCGCCATCTTCGGACCAATTCCATTGACCTTAATCAAGGATAAGAAAAGTTGCTTTTCAACAAGCGATACAAATCCAAAAAGTTGAATCGCATCCTCGCGAACATGTGTATAAACACGAAGCTCCGCCGTCTCCGAACTTTGCAAGAAAGAGAGAGTCCCCGAAGAACAGGAAAGTTCATAACCAAGACCATGAACGTCGACAATGGCCGTTTCTTCGGCAACTTCCAAAACTCTCCCTGAAATATACCCAATCACAACAATTCCTTTCCCAGTTGATTTTGTAAAAGTCGTTCACTTGTTCGCTGTCGAACATGACATATGGAAAGAGCCAAGGCATCTGTAGCATCATTAAGATGTTGAGATCGAATTCCCAATAAATTAAGAACCACCAAACGAACATGATCTTTTTCCGCACCTCCATGTCCCGTCACGACTTTTTTCACTTTTTTCGCCGCATATTCGACAACTTGACATTGATACTTAGCCGCAAGCTGCAAACACAATCCCCGCAAATGCCCCAATCGAAACGCGCTTTGGATATTCTTACCAACGAAAATATCCTCAACGACTACAACATCCGGCTGATGAACTTTAAAAAGCTCTTCTAATTGCTCATAAAAAAGATGCAATCGATCTGCGAAGCTATCACGTCTATTCATCAAAATGACACCATGATCGCGATGTTCTAAAGCCCCCAGTTGATCCGTTTGAATCACTCCAAACCCGGCCACATGAGTTCCAGGATCTATACCTAAAATGACGCTCATTAATAAGTACCCTTAAAGAAGCTGAGGACTACGCCACAAATACAAAGATTCAAAACCCTTTCTGGGCCACCAGGGGTTCTTAACTGAATGTAACTCTGAAACGACCATAGATACAACGGTTGCATTCATCGCAACGCAAAATGAAAGTGTCTGGAACATCGATCGGTGCTTTTCAAACTATTAACTGAGCCCTTTAATTGTGGATGAAAGTTCCAATCCCTTAAAAATCTAAATGCTAATGTATGAAGATCACATATATTCAGCTTCGGGGCACGGCTCCTGCCTTGCTGCCATCCCGCCGGTGGCGGGACCGCCTTCCGCTTGGCAGAGCGCCCTTCGCTAAATATATGTGATCTTCATACATTAGCATTTAGATTTTTAAGGGATTGGAACTTTCATCCACAATTAAAGGGCTCAGTTAATAGTTTGAAAAGCACCGATCGATGTTCCAGACATTTCAAGAATTTGTGCATTGCTCTCTGTTATACAGCATGGCAGTATGAAATTATGGATCAAGAACAGCTGGAATTTATCGAGAAGTACCAAATACTTTATGAGGAAAACCCTCATTCCAAAGTCTTTGCTCCTCTGGCCGACGCCTATCGGCGAGCGGGAATGTTAGAGGAATCCTTAGATGTGGCCCTTCAGGGCGTTAAACTGCATCCTAAATTTGCTGGGGGGCAGTTAGCTCTGGCTCGAACGTATATTGATAAGAACGAACTCGAACTTGCCATAGAGCATCTTCAAAAAGCCATAGAATGTTCTCCGGAAAATATTCTAGCTATTTCCTTACTCGCGGAAACTCAGCTGAAAACACGCCGTCCCAAAGAGGCTCTGAGTACCTATAAAATGCTTCTTTTTTTAAGTCCGAATAACGAAAAGGCCCTCAAAGCTGTTAAAAAATTGGAATCGATTTCGGCTGACGAATATGACGATGAACTGTTTGAAATGAAGCCTATTCGGCAGGCTGTAGAGGCTTGGGAGAAGTTAGATTTTGAGGATTTTGTTCAAGATGAAGAGGACACTCATAACAATGGTAAAAGTTCTTATTTTTTAGAACGCTTTGTTTCCCTAATTGATGCTTATCTTTCTAGAAACAATATCGAAAAAGCTCTTGAAACTCTTAATGAAGCTGAGCAGCAATTCGGACAAAACCCAGAGCTTGAAAAACGAAGAAAGCTGCTTTCTCCTCACTCAAGTGATATCGAGCAGAAAGCACCTAAAAAGAGCTCACAAGTATCGAGGATCAAAGAGCAACAATCTGCCAAAATTAAGTTTTTGCAGTCTCTTTTAGAACGTATAAATGAGCGCCGCCGGCGAATACCCCTAATACAATAGCAGACTCCGCCCGCGCGTCTTCAGTAAAGGGCCTCGACAAATCCTAGAGAAAAGTGTACGAGTACAATGTTATTTCAAATGAGGAGTGATTCATGGTTGATACGAGTGATTTCAAAAAAGGCCTAAAACTGCTAGTAGATGGTGAACCCTATGCCATTGTTGACTTTCAGCACGTTAAACCAGGCAAAGGAAATCAATTTTCTCGAACCAAACTTCGACATTTAATTAACGGATCTAACCTTGAAAGAACCTTTAAATCCGGTGAAAAATTTAGTGTTCCTGACGTAGAGTACACCGATATGGACTACCTTTATAACGACGATAACGGTTACCATTTTATGAGCCAGTCCAACTATGAACAGTACTCTCTTTCAGAGGAAGTTGTTGGAGATGCCATAAACTACCTCTTAGAAAATATGACGGTGACGGTGGTTCTGTATAACGAAAGAGCTGTGGCCCTTGAGTTACCAAATACCGTAGTTTTAGAGGTCGCACAGACGGATCCTGGACTAAAGGGCAACACAGTCTCTAACACGACAAAACCGGCCACATTGCAGACTGGTCTTGTCGTACAAGTTCCTCTTCACACCAAAGAAGGGGACACGCTGAAAATTGATACCCGCACCGGAGAGTATCTCGAACGAGTGAATTTAAAATAAGCCTTCACTCGAAACCGGCTCCTTTCGATAAAAACCCTAAAATTCAGAAGTCTTAACGCGATAAGTTAGGACTCCTTATTAGTAGTAAATCTCCCGATGAGACATTGATCCCAAGCAACGGGACAGACCTAATGTTTTTAGGTGAAGTTAAGGAGCGACTTCATGATCGACATCGAAAGCGAAATTCAAATCCTGCTGCGCGAGGGCTTAACTGTAGATGCCGTGGGCACTAATTTGTTTCGTCGTCTCGAACATGATCGCCTCACTCCGGAACAAAAAAAATCCATTTTTTATTTCGCTTACTACTCAGGGCTACACCAGCCCCTTCTAGAGCACCTTGCACAGCGTATACGAACGGAAAGAGAGCTGCCATGGGAACTGCTCGCTCAGCTCTTTCACGAAAATGGAGTCAAATACAACCAAACCCTTGTCACTCATTTGTTTGCAGGTGCTCAAAAGCAAAAACTTCTTCGAGAGTTTTTAAGTTTTTCGGAATGGGATCATTTGGATCCGAGGTTCCTCCCCTTGCGCACCAGCAGGGATAAAGAGAGACAGGCCGATTTTATAAAGGCGAAAAACCGTCTTAAAGAAAAAATCACATATCTTAAAAACCAACGGATGCTAGATGAAGAAAAAAGGGCCTTACAGAAATATGCGGAGCTCTACCCTGGCGATCCTTATATCAAAACACAACTCACTGAATTTAAGGAAAGATGGGCAAAGGAACTCATTGCCAGTCGCTCCTCTTCCTTACGAGAACTGAAAATTGAACGCAACTCCTTGAAACAGGAGCCCTACGTCAAAGAATGGGAAGAGGTTCTATGCAAAGAGCTTAAAAGACTTGAGAGTCAATATCCCCAGCAACTTTACAATCTTGCAGTAGGATTTATGATGATGGAAATTCCAAATCTTGCGGTCATTACTTTACAAATGATGCCTAAAGAGGAAAATAGAGAATGGCTGTTAGCGGAAGCTCTTATAGCTGCTAACCGCCCTTTAGACGGGATTGGCGTTCTTTATGAAATAGAAGTTAAATACGCAAAAAATCCTGAAACAAGTTTTGGAGTCAGTTATCTACGTGCACAAGCACTATGGAAGTTGGGACAAGAAGATATGGCCATAAGCATCCTTCAAAGTATCATTAACATACGCCCTAAATATCGCTCCGCAAGTACACTTCTTAAAGAGTGGACTAGGTGATAATGATGAAAATTTCTCCGAAGCAATGGCCCTGGAAGCTTATTATCGGAATTTCATTGCTTTCCTTCGCCATTGGTTTTTTTTATCAGTTCCACCTTCCACAGCTGAAACGGGTTGCACTCGTTAAAATTGAACAGTTAAGCGAAAAATATACACCTGTTCGGGTTTGGCCTACAGATATTGAATTTAAGTTCTTACCGTTAGGAGTCCGCCTCATTGACGTCCGCATACTACCTAAAAAAGAACTGGCGGAACAACTTGCTCCATTGAAATTTTCACACATCGATGCGGACCTCAATATTATCTCCCTTATTCAAGGAAAATTTCGCTTGAGCGAGCTCTCTTTTCACGAAGCCACAGTCACTTGGATTCAAAAGACTTCAGAGATTCTAGACGAAATGTCACGATCAGAGGCCAAGGATATCCAAGATGCCACAAAAAAACTGAAATTAAATCTAGATTGGGATGCCATCTATAAAACCCCCATCGACACATTTTCACTCAAGGATATCAATATCCAAGTTAAAGTAAAAACTCCTGAAATTTCTACGCGAATCAATAAGCTCTCGCTTTCCCTCCACAACCGATACAAAGCCATTTTAGTAAAAGTAGAAACCGACAGCATTATGGTAAAGAAGTCCAACAAATCGCCAGTATTAGATGTAGGCTTGGATGCGCAAGTTCTTATTGAAGATAAGGGAATTCGAGTTGCCGGGCTTAAAGTCATTCGAAAAAATTCATATATAGTTGCCTCCGGAATTGTCTCTGGGGACATTACAAAGTTAGAGTTCAATGATGCCAAGGTCAAAGCGCGAAGTCACTTTCAGCTTTCAGAGGTGCGTTCATCCATTTTGGAGTTTTTTCCTAAGCTAACAATACCGACTCTTTTTGGCTCTGCAGATATCGATATCAATCTCGTAAATCTCGACGGACTCAACTCGACAGCCGACTTTAGACTCAGCACTCGAGGAATAAAAATTGATCAATTTATCGTCGGTAAAGTGGATGCTCAAGGGCGGGTCAAAAATAAGGAAGTGAAGTTAAAAACCACCTCTATTGAAAACTCAGCAGGAAAAGTATCAGCTCATGATACAGAGCTAAGCTTAGGTGATGAAATCAAATTTGCAACGAAATTAGAAGCGCAAAATTTAGAAATCACTCAATTGCTTGTTAATTTAGATATACCCCGAATTCCTATGCATCTTCTTGTCAATGGCCCCCTACCCTGCAACGGAACGATACAGCCGAAATTTAATCTTAGTTGCGAAGGAGAAGTTTCTGGAAGCGAATTAAAAGTGCAAAACAAAGTGACTCTTCCTAAAGATAGCACGGCGTCTCCTCCACTTACCATAGTGGCTATTAAAGATTTTAAAGCAAAAGGTAAGGTGACGGTAGACACTGAAAAAGTCACTTACAAAAGTGATATCACCTTAAAAAATTTTGAAGGCGGATATTCCGAAGGAGTGATTTCCTATTCAAAAGGATTTGATATATCCTACAAAGCCAATAAAGCCCTTTTTCACGAAGTAGATACTCTGGCTGAGTTAGATATATACGGAAGCGCTAAACTGAGCGGCAAAACTACCGGAGATAGTAACTCGGCCACATTTTTTATTGATGCTCAGGGCAGCGATCTACAACTTGAAAAGTTCAAGTTAGGTAATGCTAATTTCCGAGCAGACTACAAGTCAGGAACTTTAGCCTTTAAAGAGATCCGAGGCAAGCTCGGGAGTTCTCGCTACAGTGGAAAAATCAATCTCGAACTTCTTAAGGATCGTTTAAGCATCAATGTAAACGTTCCTTATTTGGATGTTGATGATGTCGAACGCTCTATCGCTTCTCACTGGAAGCTTCCTATAAGTGTTTCCGGGACGGGGTCCGCAAAGGTCGCAGTCTCCGGTCCATATGAGTTGCGCAAGCTCGACTTCGATATCAAGTCCGATATCTTTCGTGGAGAGTTGGCAGGAGAAAGCTTTGATGTTGTTCACCTTGATTTCTATGCAAAAAATCAGCAAATTAAGTCTCGACGCATCTCCGTTCATCGCGGCGACAGTCAAGTAGAGTTACAGGGCACCGTCGACAAAAATGATCGGTTAGATGGAGTGGCCATAGGAAGATCTCTTCGCATAGAACAGTTTGAAAACATAAGCAATTTGGACTTAAATCTATCCGGAATTATGGATGTCACTTTAAAACTCTCTAACACTTTGGCCGACCCCCTAATTACTGTAAACGGCCGCATCACAAATATGATTGTTGGCGACCAACCAGCAAAAGAATCTCATTTTAAGTTTAAAACAAATTCGGAAAAGATGATTGGATCTGCATCTTTTATTGGTGATATCATAAAAACGAATTTTCAAATACCTATCTCAGAAAAAGTTCCCCTTAAAATATATATCAAAACCAATAAATGGGATTTTTCTCATCTCTTTAATATCTTTTCAAATGTAGCTTTTCGTCAAAACTATGTAACAGATCTTACTTCTGAATTTTTCTTAGATTCCGCCACTGGGAAAATTGAAGATGGCAGAGGCCGTTTGTTCGTGGAGCATTTTAAAATTCAAAGAGGACCTATTTATATGGCAACCAATGGTCCTGGATATCTAGAATACAATTCGGGAAGATTTAAAAGTAAAGATTTTAAGCTTTACGGGAAAGACACATACCTGGAGCTCTTTGCTCGAAAGCTTGCTGAATCAGAACCTCCCTTGAACTTATCCATACGTGGAAAGGTAGATCTCAGTCTCGCGTCTCTTTTAACTCCTTTTTTGGGGGATCTAAGAGGGCGAGCCTCTGTAAACATAGATTCCTCCGGAGAAATTTTTGATCCCGATATTCGCGGATCCATTTATCTACAGGATGGACTTGTTGTTCACCCTGATTTTCCGCACCCTTTTACAGAAATCAATGCCGACATTTTGTTCAACAAAAAAAACATGCTTATCAACTCTTTAAAAGGTAAAGTTGCCGAGGGAAGTTTTTCAGCCGAAGGTCAAATTAGGTTTCTAGCGTGGAACAAGATTCCTGTAGATGTCCGAGGGAACATGGACCAGGTTCATCTAAACATTCCTGATGGTTTCCAAACGCAAGGATCGGGCAATCTATTTCTTAAAGGAGAGACTTTTCCCTACTTATTTGGAGGCCTTTACAAAATCACGGGAGGCGAAGTAAAAAAGGATTTTGACGTTTCTGAGAAATCCATTAAAAGAGTACAACCCAGTCACTTTTTGCCAAAATTTCTAACAAAGGAGAGCTTTTCTCCAATTATACTGGATCTCGACGTAGCCATTCAACGACCTCTGAACGTTAACATTGTTACCGCAGGAACAGAAGTACAGGCTTCAGTGTTGGGCGACATAAAAGTTACCAACACACTTGAAAGCCCTTTACTCACAGGAAAGGTAAAAACAACCGGAGAAGGAAAGTTTACTTTCCGAACCAATGAATTTAATATTCGTGACGCTTTAATCAGCTTCCAAAAGTCAACTCCAGACTCTCCGACCGTCAATGTCTCTGCTTACAGTCGCGTAAAGGAGTATGATATTGATCTACTCCTTACAGGATCTGCTCAAAATCCCAGAGTCAATTTATCAAGTCAGCCCCAACTTCCAGAGACGGAAATCCTTTCTCTCTTAGCACTAGGAATGACGACACAAGAATCAGATTCAACAGGAGCATTTGAAGCTACTGCGGAAAACACATCCTTTCAAATTACTTCGGCCCTAATCAACCAACAGTTAGGTTTAGGGAAAGAAATTAATAAGAGACTCGGTGTGAAATTTGAAATTTCCTCTGACTACGATGCCGAAGAAGCCACTTCGGTTCACCGTTTCACTTTTAAGAAACAGTGGACTCCTAAATTTGGTGCCTCCGCTTCTCGCTCGATTGGAGCCAATCCTATTAACAAATTTAAAGTAGAGTACAAATTAAGTAATGAACTCTCTCTTATCGGAAATTATGAAAACCAAGAACAAAGTGAACAAACACGAGATACGACTGATAAACTAGGTCTCGACTTAGAATATAAGGTGCAGTTTGGAAATTAGTGCAAAGAATTCCATTTTATTAAAGGCTACTCTTATGATAGGAGTAATTCTACTCTTGTCTGTTTCTACGCAAGCGACTGAGATCAAATTTGATGGCCTCTCTCCGAACGACATAGGCGATTTAAAAAGTAAATTTCCACAATTGAATTCTTCGAAAGTTAAATATTCAGAAATAGACGAAATTCTCAGGTTCCTTATGCAGGAATCAAAATACAAAACCGTTACAGCATATCAAGACAGCGAGAACGTAATCCTATTGAAGGCCAATCCTATACGAAAAATCACTCGAATTCGAGTTGTTGGAAATGAATTCCTATCGGAC
>JAGRAG010000226.1 GCA_020435025.1 Bdellovibrionales bacterium
TAAAAATCGGCGGGAGGTGGATTGCGGAGAGCGCCGAGAGCTGTTTGTCCGCCGCCGATTTTGTAACGATCACTGTAAAGGGCATCTCGAGATATGATCTTTACCGAATAGCCCGAACGGCCTCCACCAGAAGCGCAAGAGCCCGGCATCTTTTCCTGCAAATCATCATCGGGGATGGCGCATTGGCCGAAAAACTGGTTGGGAAAACCATATTGAACTTGCCCCGGTTGAGGAGCCCAGCCGGTTAACAAATGAAAACGATCTTTAATAAAATAAAATCCGCGAGGAGTTTTAAGACTACTGTAGGACGGGCCCATTTGTAACTGCACATTAAAGGAAGGAACCACCGGGGGATGAGCGCCAAGATCTCCTCGAATAGGAACATTAGCTGGAATTCCTAAGGCCAGTTTGTTATTGTTTAAGCGGCCTTGATAATTTTCTGAAAAATTTGTTTCGATCGAGTAATATGTAGCATCGAATAGATCTGGAGAGATCGCCGCCAACTCGTAGTCTCTCACTCCAGCCGCCGTATTATTCATCCAATTCCACGAAAGAGGATCGTTAGAAAGGTTCGGATCCTCTAACATCGGATTAATAAGATGATTGATTTCATAGTGATGCATTTTTATATTCTTTAATGTACGAAGCGGATTCCCGGGATCGTCCAAAGCAGCCATAGCTTGGCGAGACCTTAAACCCAAAACGTCCCCAGGAAAGCGGCCATAGTTGGGCAAACGAAAAAGATCAAGGCTTGAGTCTAAAAATCCAGCAGCTCGCGGAGGTAAATTGTAATCCACTTTTGGTCCCGACGATTGAGAGTCATTGGGATTCCAAGAGATCTGATGCCAAGGTCCAATACGCCCCCCAAAGGGTTTTGCGAAAGCTCGCGCCTGAAAAACCATGGGCTCTCCAAATGGAAAAAACAATTGTCGAGGTTTTGTTTGCGCTTTCACTCCGAAATAAACATTAAACCAAGGATTTTTCTCTACTCCCAAGGACATGTGTTCCAAGCTTTCAGCAGGAGGCGTTCCTTGGGAGTAAGGTATTAATGCTGTTGCACCCGGGAGAGTATTATCATTATTGAGTAGAGCCTGAGCCGTACCTCTTGCTGGAAGTTGGCTCACATGCTTAGGGGCCGCATTACATCCACTTCCGGGAGCCACATCCGTATAATAGCCCGTTGGTGTAATCTGAATTTCTGGAAGCCACGACTTTCGATCGACTCCTTCCATGGAGTTAAACCACGAAAGCCCTTGAAAGGGACTGTCTTGATCATTGTCATTTCCCCATGTGAGGTTCTTTCTTAAAGTTTTCGCTACGCCCGCTGAAACAGGAGAACCATTTAGATCCACAAAGTCATGTTTAGACAAATTTTCTGCCAGTTTAAAGATCACCTCTTTTCGATTTCGTTGGTCTTGACGAAAACCATTGAAGATCATCATCGTCCACCACCAGTTTCGAGCCCCATGAGTGTCACAGTTAGAATTGTACTGTGCTCTTAACTGTTGAGATAAAGAAGCCAGTGCGACGTTAATTCCGATAAATCCGGCAATCACTGGAACCTGAGGCAAGGCCGGGATGTTCACAATCGGCGAGTGGCAAAGATTGTCATTGGCATTATTTGGAATTTCCCAGTTATTCACAAAAGTCACGCATACGGATGGTTTATAACTATTACCTCCCGGCGCAAACGGCGTTTCCGTTAAATTAAAACCCGACCTAGCAGGGTGAGGATCTGGAGGGCGGTCTAATCCTAAAGTTGAAATCACTTGGTATCGCCAAGCTAAAAGCTTCCAGCTTTGCCTTATCTGATAGTTCTGATGGGCAATGACATTGAGCAACTCCGCTTGTCTTTGGGCTCCATAATAAGCCGCTAGATCCACGGCATTTTGCAAATTGATTTTATCATGAACCACCAAGGCCAAGTTTATAGACATCGCAAAAAGGACAAATAGCACTTGGAATATCAAAGCAATAAAAATGGCCATTTGGCCTTTTTCATTTTTGACTGAACGAACGAAATTCTTGGAATTCGGTATCGACACAAGACTATAGTGTAAATTCCTTTTATCCGTTTTTGACACCGATCGCCTTTCCCTCCAGACTGACTATGACACTCTTAGAGGTGCACCTAATGAGACACAAAAAGTATTTTAGCAATAAACTCTTACAACTTCCAATTCTTGCCTTGCTTCTTTCCACGATGAATGTCCAGGCTGACGCCATCTTTGAGGGCTACTATAAAGTTCTTAGTGGTGGAGTTTCCGTTGGGTATGTCATTCAACGCTACGACTATGATTCCAAAAAAAAGCAATTTACCGCTATTTCCTTTTTAAAAACCAACACTCTTGGTGGGGACATCACCGAAAGTTTAGTTGCCAAAGCGACCAACACCTTTAAGCCAATCTCTTATCAATACACCGGAAAAACCGGAGACAAACTTTCGACAATTGATGCCACCTTTAATAAAAACGTCATGAAGGCTATTGTCTCTGATGGAAAAACTGCAAATACCGTGACCAAAAAATTACCTTCTGGAACCTTCCTCTCGACCTTTCTCGCCTATCTCATGCTGAATAAAGGCTATGCAGTCGGCAAAAAATTTGACTATTCTGCCATCTCCGAAGAAGACGGAGAACCCTTTAATGGTCAGGCCTTGGTTCACTCTGAAGCTACAACAATGAACCAAAAAGGCTTTAAGCTACTTAATAAATTTAAAGGCGTGCGCTTTGTGGCCTATATCAATGCTAAAGCCGAAGTTTTAAGAACCAAGTCGCCTTTGCAACAAATTTCTACAGAATTGGTCGCCACGCCAGCCGAAGCGACAAAAGGACACACCGTTCCTCACAAAGTCATCCGTCAACTTTTTGGAGGCATTCCTTTAGGCAAAGTAAATACTCTAAACTCAAGTCAAAAAAGTGAGCCGAAACCTAAAAAATAAAGGCACTTTCGTTCTTACAAGCAAACATTCCATATAAACCCGGACCACAGATAAAGAGGCTGTCGCCAAATGGTCAGATTTGGAAATAAAAATATATTAGAGCGAAGGAGGGGTATGAAATACGTTGGGTGTGAGCTGACGCATTTTAATTTCAAAGGTGGCCGTTTGGCGACAGCCTCATAAATGAATATTATTTATATCACATCTGACACACGACCTTCGTCAATAACAAATTCAAATATTCCCAATAGAGTGACGGGAGTTTTTAAATCATTAAATCCACAGTCCCTTTGAACACATTTTCACAACCTTAACAAAAACTCGACTCCCCTGTTTTCGTATCCTAGCGTATAATAAAGGTTCTTATCTAGAACGTCGGTGGAGGAAGAATGAAACAAAAGTTAGGCCAAATGTTTTTCATTGGCATCGAAGGTCCTGAGCTTTCCGCAAACGAGGCCCAATTTATCGTCGAAAATAACATTGGCGGAGTGACCCTGTTCGGACGCAATCTACAATCTCCCGAGCAAATCTACAAACTGAACAGCGATTTACAAAACTTAAGACATAAAATGCCCAACAAAACCCCTTTGTTTATCGGAATAGATATGGAAGGTGGACGGGTTCATCGTCTTAAATCACCGTTCACCCAGTGGCCTGCTGTTAAAAGGCTTGGTGATTTAGACTCTACAAGTCTGGCCTTTAAAATGGCGCAAGCCATGGGCACAGAGCTTAAAGCTGTAGGTTTTAATCTTAATTTTGCACCGAGTGCGGATGTTCTTACCAATCCAAAAAACGAAATCATTGGGGATCGTGCCGTTAGCACGGACCCAGAAATGGTTGGCAAAGTGGCCTCAGCTTTAGTGCGAGGATACATAAAATCTGAAATTATTCCTTGTGCGAAGCACTTCCCTGGACATGGAAATACTTTGTTAGATAGCCACGAAGAACTACCTGTTGAAGAGACCCCCTACGATGTTCTGAGTGATCGTGAACTGAATCCGTTTAAAAAAGTGTTCCGCGCCCGTCTAGATTTGGTGATGACCGCTCATATAAAATTCACCGCTGTTGATCCAGAATGGCCAGCAACGCTTTCAAAAAAATTTCTTACCGATATCATTCGCGATGAGTTTCGCTATAAAAATGCCGTTATCTCTGATGATCTCGACATGAAGGCCCTCAGGAACCACTATAAAATAGATGAAATTGCCCTTAAGGCTATCGATGCCGGTTGCGATCTGCTTCTTTACTGCAATGAACCGGACTCTCCAAAGATTGCCTTAGAGGCCTGTCACAAAGCCCTCGGAGATGGGTCCCTCTCTGCGGCTCGAATTGAAGAAAGCATCTCGCGAATTGTGAAAATTAAAGAGAAATGGCTCAAAGAACCTGACCCACTTCCCTGGAACGAAGCTAAGTTACTGATTGGTCATCCAGAGCACTTGAAACTTGCACAGGCTATCGAAAGCGGAGATGTTCCAGAAGAAATGAAGTCAACGACTTAAAAATATATACTATCTGTCCTGGTGCGGAGACTCACTGGGTTCACGCTGAGTACCATTTAGGATTTGGTGAACCCTTTTTTCTATAGCTTCTTGTTCTTTTACCGTTATGACATGCTCAAATGGAGAACCTGGAGTTAGCACGGAATGGCTCCCTCCTTCAACTTCGTTTAAATTACTAATGACTGAAAGATCAACCTCTACAGGATGACCTTGTTTTAGAAGTTCTGCCCCTTCTTCGCTCAAAACGGTCATTTCTCCGGTTGCTGAAGCGGGTGCTCTCTCTGTTATCGGAAGCTCCACAAATGACGACTCTAGTTGAGCCCAAGCAGGTCCTCCCCATATCGAAACCAAAATAGTGGCAACTAGGCGATTTATAATTAGATTCACAGTTCTTTTTCGGTCTCTTTGAGACCTTTTTTGAGATTTTTTGACGATGTCCTAAAGAACTGATAAGTTCTCTTCCATGTCACTATATGTCCTCACAGTTCCCATTGGTCCCTTTATGCAAAACTGTCGTTTTGTTTATAATAAACAATCTAAAGAAGCCCTGCTCTTTGATCCAGGTGACGAACCAAACCGTTTGATCCGAGAGGCCCAACGTCTAGGTTTAAAAATTCAAGCCATCTTTTTAACTCATGGACATCTCGACCATGCTTCGGCTGTTGATGCCATGAGAGAGTATGCTCAATGTGATGTTTATATGCATGAAAAGGAACGGCCTGTTTATGAATACCTTAAAGCCTCGGCGGCCGTTTATGGTTTAAATCTGCCTCAGCCTTCCCCAGTTGACCATTACGTCAAAGACAACCAAGAGTTTTCTTTTTTAGGAACCTCCTTTCGAGCTCTTTTTACTCCGGGCCATACTCCCGGCGGCGTTTGTTATTTCTTTTTTAAAGAAGAAGATCCCTTTATTGTTGTTGGCGATACTTTGTTTAACGGTTCTGTTGGTCGAACGGATTTGCCTGGCGGCAATCAGAACCATTTATTTCAGTCCATTAAAACTAAGCTCTACACTTTGCCTGAAGACGTGGTCGTGATGTCCGGGCACGGGCCCGATACGACGATCGGTCACGAGAAAAGAACCAATCCATTTGTCACTGCCTATCACTGATTCAATCATAAAATAAGGTCATTTTTCGGCACTTCTGAAATGCTTACAAATCGGCCACGAGCAACTGATATTCTACTGCCGTTTAGAAGAAAGTATTTAAGGCACTCCTTTTGCTATTAGTTATTAAAACTGATGTGAATCAAAACTACTTTCGGAGAAGAGCTATGAAACTATTTTTACGATTGACAACTATTTCTACTTTACTTCTTCTCCTCACGGCCTGCCCATCCAAAGACAATGATACTCCTCAGGAATTAGCCGTAAACATGAATCTTCAAGGCCGACTTACATTAACTCCTCAAATGAGTGAAACCGCAATGATCGAGCCGAAAGACTACCCAAGTACTGTTACCGACGCCTGCTACGGTGACAGACTTAAAGAAAAAATGGATGAACAAATTAAATTGGGCGCTCGAGTGGAAATGCGCCGTGACTCTTATAGAGCCAAAGAAACAGCTTCATACTTAAAAGAAGAAGGGGACGAAAGTTCTGTTGAGATTTTTTCTCACTCAATTGTCGAGGTGGTTCCCGATAAATCTTACACTACCGTTACTCAGGGCAACTCATTGGCAATAACTCCAATTTTAAAGAAGACTTCGCAGAGGACGGAAGAAAGAACCATAGAAGATTATAAAAGCCGCATGCCGAATGTCATGTACTACGATCCAATTGTAACGGAAACACGGACTTCACTTCCAGCTGCGGATTACGGGCCTGAGAAAAAAGCCTATTCTAATTGCTCGGGCGAAAGAAAGGATTCAACTTACAAGTATGAGTGGGCCCTATTCACACTAGCCGACGGACACGTAGTAACTGGAGTTGTAGAGACAGCTATCACCGAATTCGACAATTACAAATGCACTGTTTCTTTTTATAAAAAGAAAGACCTAGGTCGGGCTCCCGTATATGAGAGAGAGTCTTACAAAAAAGAAGAGCAAGATATTGCTAAACGAGTTACGGAAACTAGGTCATCCTTCTACTCAAAAGATCTTTTAGTCAGTCCCGATGGAGATTGTTTTAGTGGTCAATTTATAGCTTTTAAAACCTCAAAAACCGTAACAGATTCAGGAAAAGTATTGCGTGAGCACAAAGAAGAGGTCCTCAGCTACGTAGTTCCGTAACGGAGTGACTGCTTTGAATTTTTCTTTTGAAATCAAAATTTAGAGTAGTAATCAAAATTATTAGATGTTTTTAACTACAGCCTCCCTGCTGGCGACAAGCTCTTATTACTTTACACAGCCACATCGGAAAATGAATCAAATGGGCTCCTAGTGAGCTAATTGAAAGTCTTCTGTATTTCTTCAACAAATTTTTCATAGTCCATTTTGAAACACTTGTTAACTTTGTATAATTTAATAAATTCGACAATTTTTCATCTACATTAATAGTCTTACCCATCCCAAGAAGACTCATCCCCCGAAGAGGGAACTCATTTTTGGCACCCAGGTAGATTTTTCATTAGATTTTAAGCCTAAAGCGAAGCCTCGTGTTTCTCTCGTTGGCCCTGTTTTTGTACTTAATTTTCCAGATAATTTTTTGGAGGAAGATTGTATGCCTATGAAAGAAGTCACAACAGGAACAGCCATAGCCCGCTCGCTGATTCTGCATGGGGCCGCTTTTTTAGCCATGGCCACGGCCCCTAGTTTAAAAATGATGCCAGAAGGAACTGTTCAAACCACCGAAGTGGAGATTGTTAATCTACAGGCCCCTAAAGGACAGCAAGTTCAAACAATGAAGCCCGAATCCCTTTCTCAAGCGGCTCCCGCGGCTGCAGCCAAAGCCCCAAAAATCGACAATGCGGTGGTCATTCCAAAGGCCAAAAAATTAGCCGCCTCGGTACCGGCTCCTCCACCTAAAGCGAGCCCAAAAAACCAAAGAGCCCAGAAAAATCCTGCTCCTGAGATGAAGGACCTGCAAGGGACCGTCACGGCACGAATGCAGAAAGAGGAATCTGAAAAAATTCGCAAAGAATTAGAAGCTATGCGTGAGGAAATGCAACGTTCAAAGCTCGCTGAAATCGCTCGCCAAGAAGTAGAAGAGCAACAACGGAAAGAGCGCGAAAAGCAAAGAGAAGAGAGTTTGTCTGCGGCCTTAGCTCAAGAAAGAGAGAAGTACTTGGAAGCGCAAAAAGAACGCGAGCAAGCGCAAAAGGCCGCTTTAGCAGCGGCTCTAGCACAACAAAAAGCCGAAATGGATGAGCGAAATGCTGCTCTTTCAAAAGAACTTGAAGAACAAAAGGCAGCACAAGCTGCAGCCCTTGCCAAAGCCAATAAAGTGATTGAAGGACAAGGATCACAGATCTCCAATTTACAAAATAAAAATCAGCAGCTCGTTGCAAAAAATGAGGGAATGTCTCGAGCCATGAAAGAAAACTTAGCCTATGGTTTGCCCAGTGGCACAAGGGATGTTCGTCATCTTCGCCAGGTTTCTGGAAATGTGCCCCCCCAATACCCTTACGATGATCGTCTAAAAAACAATCAGGGACAGGTTCTGGTTCACTACTATGTGACCCCTCAAGGGCATGTATCCAATATTCGGGTGGTGAAATCTAGTGGCTATTCGACTTTAGATAGAGAAGCCCTTCGGGCCTTGTCTCAGTACAGATTTTATCCTGGCCAACAGGGCTCTACAAAACACTGGGTCAATTTTAGTTTAACAGGAAAGGCCCAATCACTTACGGGCGGCTTAAAAACACAATAAAAGTCATCGGGCCTGCACTCATTTAACTAGACAGCAAAATAAAAAAACCAGGGTTTCTCCCTGGTTTTTTATTTAAAGATCTTAGCCCCTCTTAAGAGCACTTCCTTTAAAGGCTTATTTGTCTTCGAAAAGATCTTCGTGAGATTTTGTCGTTCCGTTAGAACGCAATGCCGCTTTTCTGGACTTACCTTTATTGTGGCTTTTACGCTTACGAATCAAGTCTGTCTTTTTAGTGGGTGATGCCATCTTCTTCTCCTCAAAAACCGATATATCGGCGCAAACTATCAAAAGGGGATACGCAAGTCAATGCTGTGCAGTTGTCCTCCATCGGCCTTTGTGTTTTTAACAAAGGTATAATCGGCCTTCAAACGGGGACCGTTAAAGCTAATTCCTGCAGAAACACCTTCTAGATCACGAATAGGGTCTGAGTGGTAGCCAAATCGTAATATACTGAAATCATTAAGAAAAGATTCGAATCCCGTCTGTACTTCCCACTTGGTGTCCGGATTGAGTTGCACCTGACGGCCAATGTCGAACCGAACTCTCACAAAATCAGAAACTAAATAGGAATTTCCCAACATAACCTTTTGTGGCTGTTTCAGATGAACTGGAACTGCTTCGGGAGTCCCGATAACATTATAAAAAACCACCGCCACGGCATAATCAGGAATAGGATTGTAGTGAACACCTAGGACTCCATCCCAGAACACATGATCTTCAGATTGCGCAACGTCTAACTGCAATCGGTACACGGAAAGACCAATGGCAAGGTGTTCTCGATAAAAGTTTCCCATTGAAACTTGCCAAAATGTTTCCTCGACATCCGGTAATCCACTAAAACTTCTCAGTTTTTTCACGAACTGCAAAGCTCCAGGAACCATCACGTCGGGGTTATTATCAGTAAATGAGACGGCCCAAAAGTATCCCGATTGGTCCCTGAATCTCCCATCATCTCCATAGACAAAATCTGCGGTATAGTCAGCCGAATGGGCCAAAGCGGCAGGATTTAAGAAGGTTTCCTCTCCCTCCTCAGCGGCCGCACGTCCAGATCCTCCAAGCGACTGGGCTACGGTCCCGGTAAAATACTGCGCATGGGCTAGATTGTGTGTATTATAGGCATATAAAGAAAGCAAAAGCACCAACAAGGACCGACACCACTTTATGAAAAAAACTTTTTGCTGTTTTAACATTGTCACTGTGATTTTCTTCTCCCTTCTTGCACCCAACAGCTTCGCATCGATTTCGCAGAAAATAAAGCCCGGTGACACGCTATATTCATTGCTAAAACGTGAGAATTTCAACGAAAAACAAGTTCGTAAAATTCTTGTCAACTCTCCGTTACCTAGAAAATATCACCTGACTTCAGGAGATCTCTACCAAATCACTAGAGACAAGGGTTACAGAGAGATTAAGCTTCACTCTCCTTATGGAAATACAGCCTATCTTTTTTGGAGCAGAGGTTCCGAAGAAGCTGGCGCAAAAGCCATTGAAGAAAAATATGATGTCCAAATTGTTAAAGCCGAAGGTTATGTCAACGGCAGCCTGCTCGCCGCTTTAACAGACAAAGTGGGTGATCAACGAATCTCTTATCGGTTTTTGGACGCCTACGTACATCGATATCAGCTCAACAAAGTTCTGGCCCGGGGAGCGAAGTTTTCTTTAACGTACGAAAAGCTTTTTCAAAACGGCGCTTATATCAAGCCGGGTGAAATATTAGAAACGTCACTGATGATCCATGATCGACAGGTCGTTCGAAAATTAGTGCGCTTTCCTGGCGGGGCGAGTTTCATCGATCCCGCAGAACCCCAACTGGATCGTAGCCTGTACGCTCCAGTTAATTATCAAAGCATCTCCAGCCGCTTTCAGAAAAGACGCTTTCATCCGATCAAACGCCGCCGTATTGCTCATCTTGGCATTGATTACGCCCTCCCCCCCGGAGAGCCCGTTTATGCTGCCTACGCTGGACGAGTCATCAAAAAAGGGCGCTCCCGTGGAGCAGGAATCTATGTAGCCCTCCGCCACCCAAATGGGTTAGAGACCTACTACAATCATCTTAGTTCCTATCGCAAAGACATTAAAGTGGGCGACTATGTTGGCAACGGCGAAGAGGTCGGTAAAGTAGGATGCACCGGATACTGCACCAAGCCCCACTTGCATTTTGCCATCAAACTCAACAGAACTTTTGTGGATCCCTTAAAGTTCGTTCGTACTTACCCCTTTATTGGAAAGTACGTCATTGAAAAACAAATTGCACAGTCAAATCACTCCAAAAACCTCTAAGCTAAAAGGTCCCTGACATTTTTTTCAATTCAAGGCGCGTTATCTGTTTAGAACTCAACCAACTCTATCTCTCGTCTTTCGAAAACTGACAAGCCCGGTAGCTACTCCCGTTGCTCAGATTTTCACATAAGGATTCTAAAGACCCGCTTCCCGCTTATGGCACTTATTTTTCATGAATTCCTTTTCGATGCGAAATCACGAAGATCATCTATGTTCTATGGGATCTCGGTGTAAAAACATTTTACACCTGCTGGCCCTCTTTGTCTTGTCTTCAGTATTGCTTTTTCAAAGAACCCTAGCTGCCGATCATCCTCAATCGAAAATATTCCCTTCTCAATTTACCTTTATCTCAGTGGGAGTGAATCCCAAAGCCACCGTAAGATTGATCAATCCTGCTTTTTCTGGAGAGTATTTTGGGCAAGTTAAGATCCCTTCCCCCACCCAGTTTATTACAGGAAGCTTTCGTCAAAAGGACTTATTAGAAGTTTTTGGCGTGGGTCGTAAATTCACAATAAAACAAAGAGAAGAATTTGTTCCACCAGAAACCGGTCGTGGTTTGCTTTTACCCCCTA
>JAGRAG010000227.1 GCA_020435025.1 Bdellovibrionales bacterium
CTATAAAGCCTTCCTCTCTAGTCAGGTGGTTTTTCCGAAATCTGGTGAAGTGTTCTTGTCACTTCGAGAGAAAGACAAAAAGGACTTGCTGCCAGCAATTCGAGATTTAGCGGAATTAGGTTACACGTTTTCAGCAACTGGAGGAACAGCACAGTATTTGTTTGAAAATAATATTGCTTGTGAGCTGGTTAAAAAGGTTCATGAGGGACGTCCCAACTGTGTGGATCGCATTCGTTCTGGAGCGGTGGGGTTTGTTGTGAATACGACATCTGGTCGGACAGCGATAGAGGCCAGCTTCGGCATTCGTAGAAGTTGTACGGACTACTCTATTCCCTGTATTACGGAAAGCGATGCTGCGATTTCTGTTGTAGAAGCTTTAAAGGGCAAGTCCGCTTCACAGTTTGATGTGACGCCACTAATTTCTTCTCCTGTGATTTAATGGAATTGGTATCACTCGTTCAAACAGATTGATTTTGTGTTGAACGGTTGCAAATGAACTAGTTTTTAGTGGACCTGTTGCTCTCTTATTCGAGATATGGTGCAATTTAGAGGTTGTCATTTGGTGGTGAAGGCAAGGAGGCATCATGGCCAAAGTCTTAGAAGTTACAGATTTACGCAAGTCGTTTAAAAAAGGTTTTATTCCCACTACTGTTGAAGTGTTAAAGGGCGTTTCTTTTTCCGTTGAGCCGGGCACTATCACAGGTTTTTTAGGTGCCAATGGCGCCGGAAAGACCACTACTATGAAGTGTCTTTTAGGCCTTATTTATCCCACAGATGGAAAAATGGTTTACTTTGGAAATCGAGAATTAGACTCGCAAGTTAAAAAACGAATCGGATTTCTTCCAGAGCACCCCTATTTTTATGAGTACCTGACGGGAATGGAGTTTCTCTTATTTTATGGCGGCATATCCACCAGTCTAAAGCGATCTGTTTTAAAAGATAGAATTCATGATTTATTAAAACGAGTCGACCTGTTTCATGCAAAAGATCGTCAGCTTCGAGCCTACTCAAAAGGAATGCTCCAGAAAATCGGACTGGCTCAGGCCCTTATTCATGATCCTGAGTTCGTCATACTAGACGAACCTATGTCTGGATTGGATCCTGACGGACGTTATTATTTAAGAGAAATTATTAAAGACACTGCGAAAAGAGGAACGGCCG
Organism: Bdellovibrionales bacterium; assembly: GCA_020435025.1. Classification (GTDB taxonomy): domain Bacteria; phylum Bdellovibrionota; class Bdellovibrionia; order Bdellovibrionales; family UBA1609; genus JAGRAG01. The sequence continues at coordinate 1,162 of JAGRAG010000227.1, forward strand.
TCTTTTTTTCAAGTCACTTACTGAATGATGCGGAAACATTATGTCAAAATTTAGTGATTTTAAAAAATGGAGCGGTCGCTTATGAAGGAACAACACATAATTTACTAAATAAATTGGGAATTGAATTCGAAATTCGATATTACGACCAGGAAAAGTTAGTTACTGAAAAAATAGAACGAGACAAAGCAAATCAGAGACTAGGGGAGTTGATCGGACAAAAGAAAGAGATTGTGAGCTTCCGAGAAACTGTTCAGAGTTTGGAAGAGGCCTTTATCGATTTGGCTTTAAAGGGGGTCAAATGAAGTCTGTTTGGATTATTGCCCACAACACTTTTAGGGAAATCATTCGTGATCGGATTTTATACGGCCTTATCATATTTGCTTTGTTGTTAATTGGACTTAGTTTGATTTTAGGGCAGTTGAGCTTTTCGGAGCAAATGCGTATATCGCTTGATTTTGGATTTGCGGCGATTCATATAAGTGCGGTTATATTATCAATCTTTATTGGTAGTACTTTGGTCTTTAAAGAAATTGATAAAAAAACAGTTATGACATTGTTGGCGAGACCAATCACCCGCTTTCAATTTCTAATTGGAAAAGCTTTGGGGCTCGTCATGGTGATTGGGACTGTTCTGGTGGGTCTTTCGGCCGTTCTTTTAATAGTTTTGATTTCTATGGGGGTATTGGTAGAAGCTAATTTTACCGTGGGTTTGTATGGAATCTTTCTGGAGTCCATAGTTTTATTGTCGATGGCTTTGATGTTTTCCACTTTTACTCGACCGGTTATGGTGGTCTCTGCCTGTTTGGGGCTCTTTCTAATAGGTCATTGGATGGGAAGTTTGGAGTTTTTTGCTCAAAAAAGCAAAGCACAGAGCTTTATTGCTTTTGAACGTTTTTTAAGCACAGTTATTCCTAACCTCGAAAGTTTCAATTGGCGGTCTTTGGCGATTTATGGAGACTCCATTTCTACAGACCTTTTGTTGTCGGCTTCATTTTATTCTTCCATTTGGGTAATGATCTTCTTAGTGACGGCAACTTTGATCATCTGGAGAAAAGATTTTGGCTGAGGTACTCAACGAAATCCCCTGGTTTGATGATCTTCTGATTTTTGTTTTAGGAGCGCTGCTCGGAAGTTTTGCTAATGTCCTTATCTATCGTGTCCCTAGAAACGAAGAATTTGTTAAGGAGCCGAGTCACTGTACGAAGTGCGGAAAACCCATTCGCTGGTATCACAATATTCCTATTTTGGCGTGGTTTATACTAAGGGGAAAATGTGCATCGTGCGGTGAGAGATATTCATTTAGGTATCCACTAGTTGAGATGATTATGGCGGGGCTTTTTTTGGCTGTATTTATGTATGTAGGGCCATCATGGACGGTATTTGAGTATTTGATTTTTACTTTCTTTTTAGTTGTCGTCAGTTTTATCGATTTTGATCACATGATTCTTCCACATATTTTCACTCTGTCAGGTATTGTAGTAGGGCTTATCGGAGCAGCTATAAATCCGGAGCGAGAGTTTCTTTCAGCTTTGTATGGAGTCCTGTTGGGCGGAGGGTTTTTATGGGCAATAGCCCACATTTACCTAGCCTTTCGTAAAGAAGAAGGGATGGGAGGGGGAGATATTAAACTTCTAGCATGGATTGGAGCTGTTTTGGGCTGGAAGGCCATTCCATTTGTGATTTTAGGCTCAAGTATTGTTGGAAGTGTTGTTGGGCTTTTAGTTTCTTTTGGAAGCAAAAATGGACTAAAAACAGTCATCCCCTTTGGACCTTATTTAGCATTAGCAGCCATCGTATATATTTTGGGAGGACAGGTCCTCGGCGAATGGTACATTTCCCTATTTTTTCCAACCCAAGTTCCCTGACAGTATTTGATCACGAAATCTCGTACATAAATGGAAATTGGCAGTTGATATTTTTCATTCCCTGTCTTTGGTCTAGGTCCTGTCTGGCTCGAGGACGCGCCAATAAATTGACAAGACTGGTCTAGTCCGGTCTAATCTTATTAGAATTAGGGAGGTTTTACGTTACTGCCTCCCATAAACTGAGGTCATTGGATGTTCTTTGCCGGCAAAAAAGTTCTGGGGATAGATGTTGGTGCGTCTTCAATTAAGATGGCAGAGCTCAATGTCGGACGCAAAGGCACGGTCATGTCCTCTTTTGCTTCCATTCCAACCCCAGCAGATGCTGTTCAAAACGGAGAGATCGTAAATCCGGAAGCTATTGCCCATTGTATTGTTTCGCTTGTGGAAGAGTTAGGCACAAAGCGAACGAAGGGGGCCATTGGTATGTCAGGAGCTGGAGTGATTGTCAAAAAAATCACTATGCCTCGGATGGAGGCCGGTCTGATCGGAGAACAACTTCATTGGGAAGCGGAGCAGTATATTCCGTATGATGTGAATGAAGTCAATCTCAGTTACGAGCTTTTAGAGGGATCAAATAGTGCGGACTCTATGGACGTTTTGTTGATCGCCGCTGTACAAGAAAGTGTGTTTCGGTATGCCGAGGCTGTCGAATTAGCAGGGATAGAGTGCTATTTGGTCGATGTGAATGGCTTTGCCTTGGCTAATGCATTCGAAGCCAACTATGGTGTGATTGGTGGAGAGGTTGTAACGCTTATGAACATTGGCGCCTCGGCGACTAATTTTGTGGTTGTCGAAAATGGAGAGGTGGTCTTTTGTCGTGACATACCTGTTGGTGGAAATACCTACACAAACGAAGTACAGAGAGGCCTTGGTATCAGCCGTGAAGAAGCAGAGGGAATGAAAATCAGTGCCTGTACAGGATTAGAGGTCCCTCCCGAAGTCATTTCGATTGTGCAAAATACCCATGACTTAGTAGTTGATGAGATCAATAGTAGTGTTGATTTCTTTTTAAACACAAGTAATGCATCTACGATTAATAGAGGCTTTGTGACGGGCGGATGCACAAGGGTTCCGGGGTTGGTGGAACAGCTGTCAAAAATTGTAGCTTTTGAAAGAATGAACCCATTGCTGCGTGTTCGTTGCGATGAGAAAACGATGAGTCGTGATTACGCGGATCAGATTCGAGACTTTGCTTCGGTTGTGGTTGGATTGGGTATTAGGCAGGTTGGCGACTCATGATTCGTATCAATCTTTTACAAAATAGATCCAATGATTTTGTTGCTGGCGAAGCGATTGTTTCAAAGCCCAATTCGGAAAGTAGTGGTGATCAGAAGCAGACAGCTGTCAAACTTATTTTGATCATCCTATTTCCAGTTGGACTTTTTGTTTTTGAAAATATGAACATCAGTGAACTTACCTCGACGTTAAAAAAAACAAACTCTCGTGTGACCGCTTTGGAAGCAGATCTGAGCGCCAAGAAAGTAGAGGCCAATAAAGTGAGTCACTACCAAAAAGAGATGTCTACCGCTGAACAAAAATTAAATATTATTCGTGGTTACACAAAAAATAGACTAACGGAAATCCGTTCGTTGGACGTTTTGCAAAACTTAGTACCGGAAGAGCTTTGGCTCACCTATGTGAGCTATGTCAAAGAAGAGTTTATCATTAAAGGTGAGACTCATAATGAGCTCAATTTAAATCAATTTATGCAGAAGCTAGAAAAAAGCGGTGTTTTCACAAATGTGCTTTTGCTTCGTTCGACAAAAGAGCAGTCGGCTACAGAGGGGACCGTTCGTCGGTTTGTGATTAGCAGTCGTTTGGGGATTACAAATTGAAAATTGAGCAGCAGTTAGAATCTATCTCAATGCAAAAATCGGCCATTATAGGAATGGTTCTGATGGGGATTTATTATTTTGTTTTGTACAATGATGGCAGTGCTCTCGAAAGTCGAATCAAAACGGCGGAGCAGCAAGAGCGAAAGGTTCAAGCTGAGTTGATAGAAGTGGAAAACCGGAGGAAGGAAGCTCTGAGAATTAAAGCAGCACTCTCTGATATAGGAAAGAGATTGGATGATCTTGTTAAGTTTTTACCGTCAACGTTAAGATCTTCAGATTTTATGAAAATGCTGTCGGATGAAGCACAAGCTGCGGGTATTAATATTTTGTCTATTGATGACCTGTCGGCGGCAATTGCAATTGATCAGTCTACTCCGGAGGAGGGGAGTGAATACTTTGTAAAGATACCTGTTCGCGTAAAATTAGAAGGAACGTATGTTGGACTTCTCACATTTTTGTCGAATTTAACTAAAATTGATAAGATTATTTTATTAAGCGATATCGAAATTACTAGAAGTGTTACTCAGGGAGGAACAAAACCAGATCCTGCAGCCGATGTTATGTTAACACTTCAGGGCAAGGTTGTGGCCTTTAGGTATAACGAACCTGAGCCAGAACCCGATAATACCGAAAATCCGGGGGGCTGATGAGTCGTAAGCTGATTCATAAACTCTTAGGGCATTTTATTTATTTGGTTGTTGGACTTGGTAGTCTTGGGCTGGCTATTTTCATTTCAACGATGTTTTTGGCGCCAACTTATTCTCAAGAAGATCCAAACGCAATTCCGCCGCCGCCATTAGAGGAAGGAATGGTGGACCAACTCCCACCGCCACCACCGATGGAAGAAGGTCTGGCTAATCAGCTTCCTCCGCCTCCGCCAATGGATGAAGGCGCAGCGAGTCAGCTTCCTCCTCCTGGAGGAGGTGAGGTCGAATCTGGCATGGTCCCTCCTCCGCCTCCCTTAGAGCCTTCAGGAGTTTCTGGAGAACCAGAACTTCCCTCGGCCTCTCAACAAACCGCTGCAGTTATTGATGAGGTTTTAGGATTGCTTGAGCCCTTTGAATATGATGGTAGTAATCGGAGGGATCCGTTTAAGCCATATGTTCGTATCGAAGAGACGGGTGAGGTGGATTCCGACTCGGGCTCAATTTCTAAGGGGCCTCTGCTTCCCTTACAAAGATTTGATTTAAACGAACTCAAATTAACTGGTATCATTTGGGATGTTGAAGATCCGCAAGCTATGTTTGTGGACCCTTCAGGGAAAACCTATCGAGTGGGTGTAAATGCACGTGTAGGTCGTAATAGTGGTTATATAGCAGTTATTCGCGAGGGTGAAGTTGTTGTCGTTGAATCTGTGCGTGTTCGTGGTGAAGTGATTTTCAATACGAAAGTTATTCGCCTAGTTGAGTGAAGATTCACTCATAAAAAATTTAGGAAGTAGGAGTGTCAAGGATGATACGTATATTACTAGCTTTATTTATTTGTATATCTATTGTGGTTACCCATTCAGGATGTTCGACTCCAGATACGGGTGATGAAGACAGCCTCATGGCCTTAGATGAATCGGGAACGGAAAGCTCTGGAGACGATATAGAGTCGGAAACAGAAGCGGCGGAGGAAGAGGCTGCCAGTGAATCTAGTGACGATTTAGGGTTTGAAGAAGAAGATCTCGCGGCAGAAGATCAAGAGGATCAGCAAGAGCCAGAGGGATTTGAAGAGTTTGCTGAAGACGAATTTGCTGAAGACGAAATGGAGCAGGGCGAAGAGCTTGAGCAAGCGGAAGAAGAGTTTCCTTTGGAGGAAGAGCCTCTTGCGGAAGAGCAGCCCTTTGTCGAAGATCAGCAGCAAGAGCCAATTCCTGAAGAGCAACCGCTGGTTGCTGAGCCTGAGACTGTTGAGTTGGGTACAGAAGGCCTGATGAGTTCGGCCGAAGCTGTAGATATTAAAAACATTGAGTACTTAGCTAACAGTGAAGGGGGAACGGTTGTCGTCGAAACGACAGGGCCTGCGACCTTTCAAACGCGAATGAATCCGGAAACTCAACAGTTTATTCTTGAGATCCAACAGTCGAATCTTCCGGTAAAGCTAAAACGGCCCTACATATTAAAAGAATTCAAAGGTGAATTTGCTTCTATTAATGCCTACCAAGAAGGGGGCTCCCCCACTTCAAGAGTAGTGATTCAGATGAAAAGTGGAGGCGAACCAACAGTACGTCAAGAGGGAAATTCCATTATCGTTATTCCTCCAGTAGGTGGAGGGATGATTGCTGCGGGTGACGAAGGTAAGGATGAAGAAGGAGGCGCTGAAGAGGCGGTTCCCAAAGCAGAGGAAAAAGGAGAGGCCTGGAAGGCTTCGTATGATCAGGATCGAGCCGATAAATCACAGATCTTAGCGGCTCGGACTATAGATGAATTTCTATTGGGTTCAAATGAGTTCTTTGGAAAACCGATTTCGATTCAGACAAGTGATGCGAACATTCGTGAAGTCATAAGTTTTATAGCTGCAGAAAGTGGTGCAAACATCGTGGTGTCTGACGATGTCGAAGGAAAATTAACGATCAAGTTACGGGAAGTGCCCTGGGATCAAGTTTTAGTTATTGTAATGAGAGCAAAGAACTTAGGTTATGTTCGGCAAGGGAGTGTTTTACGAATATCGACCTTGTCAAAACTTCGTCAAGAAACCGACGACGCTTCACGAATTCTTGCGATTCAGCAAGAATTGGTTCCTTTAAAAGTTAAGGTTTTTCCTGTGAGTTATGCGAAGGTGAATGACTTGTCTGAAAAACTAAAACCTTTCTTAACGGCCAAAAGAGGAAGAGTTGTTGATGACATTCGCACAAGTACGGTAATCGTAACGGATACGGAAGAGGTGCTGAGTCGAATTGATCTTCTTATTAAAGAATTAGACATTCCTCCTGCCCAGGTCATGATCGAAGGAAAGATCATTGAGGCGAGTGAAGATTTTAAACGTCGAATTGGGCTCAATTGGAGTATGACCGGCACGGACATTACGCTTTCTGACAATGGTGGGTATAATGGAACGCCGATAAATTTAGTTCCGGGTCTGCGTGTTCAACCCTTACCAAGAGATCAGGTGAGTGTGGCGACGGGTTCAATTGGATTTAACTTGGGTGTCATTGATGGAGTTGGGACTCTTGCAGCAAATCTAGCGTTAGCACAGTCGGATAGTTTGATCAAAATTATTTCTTCTCCTAGGGTTGTAACAACAAATAAAGTGAAGGCTTTCATCACTCAAGAGGGGCAAGTGATTTCAAAAGCATCAGTTATTAGTAACGGGACTGTGACCAGCCACGTAACACGAACGCCAGTGCAATTAAAACTTGAGGTGACTCCTCAGATCACGACGGCTGGTAGTGTGATTATGGATGTTAATATAAAAAGGCAGTTTGCCGGTCCAATCGAAGATCAAGCGTCTTTGGCCCGCCCTATTAACTCCAGGGAAGCCAGCACACAAGTCTTAGTGAAAAATGGACAGACGGCGGTGATTGCCGGTATTTTTCAAAGTGATGAAAACAGTTCAGAAGAAGGAGTTCCCGGGCTAAAGAGCGTTCCTGTGATTGGGTGGTTATTTAAAGGACAAAACAAAGAAAAGTTGAAAAATGAGCTCATGATCTTTTTGACCCCACGAATATTAAAAACCCAAGTGGATGAGTTTAGAAAAGAGAACATCGAGTTAAGTGAAGGTGAAGCAACACGAGACTCTGCTTAAAATCCCCTTTTTACTGTGTGGTGAAAGTGATGGTTTTAACGATTCGTCTTTCGGCATCGCTATTAAAAGCTCCAACCCATCCCAAAACGTTTGCTGTGATGGTGTATGAAAAGCTTTGAAAGTCGTCTAATTCGTCAAAAGGAAGTTCGCCTATATACCAACGTCCGATATTGTATGTCGCAGTTGCTCCTCCCAGTGACTCTCCAGGCTGAAGCTCGCCTAAAATACGGACGTCCGCGCCAAGATCGGTTGGATTAATGGTTGTTTCTTTTTTAACGGACTGACCATTTACTGTACCTAAAATTTCAAAATGGATCGTAACGACTGTCATTACCTGATCGGTATTGTTAACAACAGTTGGCTGTATCAAAATCCACGGTTTTTTAACAAGATCAATGCGGTCACCATCGGCGAACTCAATACTTCCATCCCCATCACGATCAATGATTAAATTCGTATCCGCATTGATGACGACGGGCTTTCCTGGAGTGACGGAAAACTCCAATTTCTCAAATGTTGCTTGATCAGATCCACAGCTGATTAATCCGAGCGCTCCTGTCAAAAACAAGGTAAATGCCAATGCTCTATAAAATTGTCGTTGGAACTTCATGATGTACCCCTTATACAATTCTGCTCTTTTTATATATCGTCAAAAAAAGGAGGAGAGTTAAAAAAATGTAGTAAGAACAATAGGAAAACCCTCAAATTTTCAGTATTTGTCTCATTGTGAGACACATAGGGTTAACACGAACCCTATGTGCAGGGTTTTTGGCTGTGAGAAGCGGAAGGTTTACGGATGAGTCAGATCCGAAGGTTTTATACCATTCCTTCTTCTTGCTTTTTTTTGAGGGGATGAGGTATGACTTTTCTGGAGGCAAAAGTGGATTTATTTGAGAATTCCTTTCAGAGTGAAGTTTCTGTACATCAACCATTGGCAGAAAGACTGCGTCCAAAATCGCTCGATGAATTTGTTGGTCAAACTAAATTTTTAAACACGAACTCTCAACTACTTAAACTCATAAAAAATAGAGGCTATGTACCCAATCTTATTTTATGGGGGCCTCCTGGAACTGGCAAAACGACGTTTGGACTTCTGTTAGCGCAATTAGTGAGGGCCGAGTTTATCAGTGTGAATGCGATTGAAACTGGAGCCAAAAAACTTAGAGAGATCGGGCAAGAAGCGCATCAACGAAAAATACAGTATCAAACAGCAACGATCGTTTTTGTCGATGAGATTCA
>JAGRAG010000228.1 GCA_020435025.1 Bdellovibrionales bacterium
CCCTTGGAACGGCATTTGCTCTTTCTAAGTATGTGCTCAGATGAAAATGGGGGCAGCTGTGGGCGGGGGAATTGTCTAAAAGCTGTACATCTGAGCGAAAGATCGTTTGCAGGGCGGTCTCAATGGCGTGGGGGAATCTTGATAAGACATCGTTCATTTGTTCAGGCTTCATTTTTTGGCAGTATTGTACTTCTACTATTAGGCTGTCAGCCCTTTAAGACAGTTGATGAACGAGATAGTAGCTCTTTAGGAATTCCGGATGTTCCTGCGACATTTGTTTTGCAGAAAAACAGTCTACGGGTGGTTTCGTTTGAGGCGAAACGGGAGAAGTTAAATTATATTTTTAGTGGCTTATCAACGTCTGATGCCTCGGCTATTGAGAGCAAAAAAATTGAGCTGGGTGCTTATGATTTTTCTAAGGGTATTTCTCCGGATCTTTCTTGGAACAAAGAAAAGGCAGAAATTTGGCTGGGTCTTTTGTCTCCTATTTGCCAATCTGGGAAGTTTCAATCGATGTACCCTTTTCCTTCTAAAGCCGATGCATTTATTGAAAAAGCCTATGGACGTTCCTTAAACTCGGACGATATCGAACTGAAGTCGATCATTACGTCAAGTTTATCTAACAACACAGACAGGGGAACGGTCCTGTGTTTATCTGTTTTAGCTTCCACGGAGTTTTTAACGCAATGAAATGGATTCTAGCACTTTTAATATTCATGAGTACGCCCGTGTTTGGTCAAACACAGAAACACTACCCATCTTCGGCTGTGTCATATTATCTAAGACATTTAGCCGCTCAGTTTGTAGGTCGGCCTCTAAACAAATCGGAAATCAATCTCGTAGAGACGAAACGAGAGACGGCCATTGCCGAAGTTATCGAGAACTGGATGAAAAATGACTTTTTTGTTAAGTCTTCTCGGCGCATGCTAGAAACTCAGTTAACTACAAGTGGTGCGACTTCAACTGTTGATTTTGGCCTTCCCGGAAATTTGATGGAGTATATCGTAACCAATAAACTTCCCCTCTCGGAAATTGTTACTGCTAACTACTGTGTCAAAAATGGTCAAAAAACGGAGTGTGACTCTGGGGCGCCTTACGCTGCGGGAGTTCTTACGACTAAGGCTTTTTTAGTTAGCAACGATGGACGTTTTAATTTAAGCCGGGCCGGAAAAATGCTAAAGCAGTTCACTTGTCAAGAGTATCCATTGGAGGTCAAATTGCAGATTCCCATATTGAGAGAACGTATGATCCCGATGTTTCAAGTCGATGAGAGTGATGCTGGAGACTTTGGAAATGGCGTGGCCTGCTATCGTTGCCATTCTCAGTTTGGGGCTCATGCTCAGCTATTTGTAAAGTTTAGTGGTGAGGGGCGGTACATCGCTTCAGCAACGGGGGAACAGGACCCGAATCAGGAAATGGGAAAATCTTTTAGTGGGACTTATACGTCTCACTTAGAAGGCAGTGAGAAGTCCTCGGAAGCTTCCCAGATGTTTGGAGATGAAGTGGCCAACTTGGCGGAAGCTGCCAAGGTAATGGCGAGCAACCCTTTATTTCTTAGCTGCTCCATCCGAAATGTTCTAAAGCACTTTTTACGAGTCTCGTACATTGATTCCAAAAATATCAATGAACCCTTGTTAACAGAGATCAGCCAAAAGATTCTGAATATCGAAAAAGAACCGACCTTGAATACGATTTTACTTCAAACTTTAACTCACCCCTTAGTGATAGATTCTGTCTTAGTCTCCGGAGTAAAAAATGAAATTTAAAGAATTTGAAGAGATGGCACCTCTACAAAGGCGTCAATTTCTAAAAGTTATGGGAACTGTTTTGGCTCTTCCGTTTACGCCCAAGGGGGTTCAACAAGCTGTAACGGAGGTTCTCTTTGGTGAGGTTGCTTATGCTGAGGCCTTTGCGGCCAGTCAAGCCAACTTTTTTATTGAGATTAACTTAAGAGATCAGTTTGACTTCGGCCACATTGCTGTGGCCCCTGGACTGGCTCAATTTTCCGGGCTGAAGCGAGGAGCGATGGGACACCAGTTAGCTCTTTTTGATGACCCTTCTACTTTAATGAGGACAGGAAATCGATTTTATTTAACTCGTGAAGGTCGAGCATTAGCTCCACATGTGAGCAATATAGCTATTTTAGAATTGTGTGAACTTTCTATGGGCACCATTCACGGTCACGAGGCGGCAAATGCAATTCGCTCTCCGGGGCGTAGTTATTCTAGTCTTGGGCGTCCAGCAATGTGGACATTAGACCAACCTAATAAACAAGGGGGCAATGAGTACCATTACAGTAATGTTCCCACTCCCGGTGTTTTACACAATTACTACATGAAGCAGTTGAGTCCCAGTATTAGAAATGGCGTCATCTACAAAGGTATTTCCAGAGAGATCCATACCGTTTATCATCACGCAGGACATCTACAAAATGCTCAGCCCAATCGACATCAAACAATAAGTACTTTGATAAATACTTTTAATGGGGCCACACAAACACAAAGTACTTTTCTGGCAGACAACGCCAACCTGATCACTCGATTGTTGAAAAAAATTGATGAGCGACACTTAAACCGTCTGCGCTATGAAAGAAATGTGGCCAGTGAACACGGTCAAGAAGTGACGGCCTTAGAATCTGTTCTTATAAAACAAAAAGAGCAGGTTCCCATAAATATTGCTTTAACACCGCAGGAAAGATCCTACTGGTCTAGTGGTGTTTCAGGAATGGGTCACGGAACCAACACGGCACAAATTTGGGAGCAGTGTGGTCTTGCTGTTAATATTTTAAAGCACGATTTATGTAAAACAGTCATCTTAGAATTCGACCATGGTGACATTCATGGCGATCGCTCGGAAGCCCAATTGCGCGCTCAAGGAACACAAGCCGCCTTACCTCTTGCCCGAATGATCGAGCAACTCAAGGCAGCCGGCATTTTCGATCGGACTCTAATCGCCATGTACACGACAGATGGAGGGCGAGCGCCACATAGTGATTCTTGGGGTGATCAAGGGAAAAATGGCGTTATTCTAGCTGGCGGCATGATTAAAGGTGGGTACTACGGGGACATTCGGGTCGCGGGAAATATTGGAAATGGCCACTTCTGGTCCTATCATATTCCAGATGCGTCAGGAAATCCCATAGCTCAGGGAACGACCGGTAATGCAAGCCGAGTTTCTGGAGCCAGTATATGGAAAACTGTGGCTCGTGCAATGGGGGTTCCGGAAAGCGTTTACGGAAATCTTTCGGAACTAAATGGCGCACCTTACTTAAACTATTTATTGAGATCTTAGTATGTCTTCATGTCGGGGAGGGATTTTATTTTTAGTTTTGATAGGAATGAATTTCTACATTTCCTGTGAAGCCACGCATGACAGTAATGGACAGAATTTTGTTCGATGGAGTTCTGAGTCAGAACAAAAAGCACTAGATGTACTTAGCCAACACTGTGCGAGTTGCCATGATGGTGGTGCGAAAGACGGTGGTTTTGGGACCGTCTTAGACCCAGAAGCGTTGGTTCGCAACGGATATCTTATTCCCGAAAATCCACAAGCATCTATGATCTATCAACAAGTTCTAAGTGGTGAAATGCCGACGACCTATGCTTTGTCTGAGTCTGAAATGAGTGTATTAAATGATTGGATTATGAAGTTCAATGAAAAGGAGAATAACCAGCGGTTTGATCCCAGTAAAGATTTTGGCAAAGTCTATACGGAGACCCTTAAACCTCTTTGTCTAAGCTGTCATGATGACTCCGCAACAATTCCTTTGGATACCTATGAAAAGGTATTGGCATATGTCGTTCCCAGTGCATCGCAGTTTAGCTTGATAGTAGAGACCCTCAGTCAGCCCTCTTTGGCTGAGCATTCTATTGAATCTCATCAATTGAATGACATCAAAGAGTGGATCAACCGCGGAGCTCCACTTTAGGATGAAGGGATTTTTTAGATTCGGACCTTCCTAGTGTCTTGCGACCCCAAGGACGCACAGTGAAGTGGGTTTAACTCTTAAGTACTCATTGTTGTAGATCTTTCGATTTGACGAGATCGAGTAATAAACAGTCTGACCGGTTGACGTGACGAGGACAATCTCGTTGATCTCTCTAAGACCACTATCTTTTTGCTTTAGACCATCCACTTTTGTTAGGGGAGCCGTTGTTGGCCAATACACTTCTTGCGGCTGGACCCGTATTAGAAATTGCCCACCTTTAAGAGGCTGGACTTGAAATTGGTTTGGGGATAGAGTTTCTTCAACGACACGAGAGTAGCGACCAATAGGCACGTCTTCAGTGGAGTTTTCTAAGTAAATCTCACTGCCTTTAATCCATCGGATGCGGACTTGGCTAGGAACGAAGTTCACTTCTAAAGAAAGCTCAATAGGTTGCAAACCGCTTTCTATTTTTTCATTGCGTTTGTAAGGCTGGCGAGTGGAGTTTGCCATTACCGATAAACTGCGGACTTGCGTCGGTGCATTGTGCGGAACAGCTGTTCCCAGCAGATCGATGACTCGAGAGAGCGGCCATTCGTATTGGGAGTCTAGAACAAATCTCCCCACCAAAGCCCCCTGAGAAGGCACGAGATTCTTAGGAACGCGGAACTGATAAGAACCTGGTGAAAGATACTTACCAAGAATCAATAAGCTGAAACGATGATCACCAGCGATTTCGAGTTCCATTCTAGATAGGTTCTTAAAGACGGTATTGTTAAATTGAAGCTCATAGACCCACTCCCGATGATTTTCTTCCACCAGTTGAGGAGAGGCGGGTAAGATAGGAAATGGCAATCGGCGGTACTCCCATGGTATTACCCTCAGGTCGATAAAGTTAAATGCTAGTTGGTTTTGAAAATAGTAGCCGTAAACAGGGGCTTTTGCGATCATGTATTCCGCAGGAAGTATTTCGGATTCTTTAAATTGAGGAATCATCATTTGCTGGTTTCCAATAGTTGGCCCAGTTTTAAAAGATCTAGAAGGCCCTAGATAAATAAGTCTGTTTTGAATTTCAACAATAAGATTCATATCTAAAGGATTGTTTTCAGGACCCAGTTCTATATCTCTAACCGTGTAGGTTCGATTTGAATGAAAGTTGCCAATTCCTTTGTCATGGGCTGTGTAGTTTCCAAGATACAAGATCTCGCGGCCATGACTTCTAAAATCATAAGGAATGTTTTGAGCAGAGTTTTCATTGACCACAAAGAGATGTATTTTTGAGAGGTAGCTCGCACTCATGGATTGGACGTTTTGGACTTCAAAAGGCAAAGAAAGAAGCTGTACGACAAGACCACTGCGGGTTTGTTTTTCAATATAGAACCTTTGTAGGTAGTTTCGAATTTTTTGCGAGAGCTGATCTACCAATATTTGGTCTTTTGATTTTCCAAGCTTGTGGCCGACCTCATGAATCAATAATCGAATCACATCTAAAAAGCTGATGTTAGGTCGGTTCAGCTTACGTAAATTAAAAAAGATGGGCGCTGTGTGCTCTACAGACGTCACAGCGGATCTTTCTGGTTCGCCAGGGGCTAGCTGAAACAACTTTGGGTTCCTTGAGAACTGAATAGTTAGAGGCCGAGCCGAAAATTGGGAAGGCATTGGGAAGCCAGACAGAACATGTTCCCTTAAAAGATCGTGGATAAGACGAAATTGCTGGGACTCACTGGGTGAAAGGTCTTGTAAAAAGTCCACCTGTTTTTCAAGAAAGTCAAAGTAGGCTGGCAGACCACGAAAGGCCTCATTGGCGTAGGCTTCTTTGTTGATCTCGGCAAGTGCTGGAAATGAAAAGATAATTAGCCATAGGCCGAAAAAGATGGAATTCCATCTTTTAATTGTAAGGGATAGGCGAACATTCATGAACTCTAGTACAAAGCAAATCCTGTTCCACATTAAGGAATTGTCGTAACTTGGCTCAACTGCCCTTGAACAGTCAACTTCTGAGAATCGACGATGAGGTGAAAATCGGCCTTATAGCGTTGATTTTGGCATTGCCAAACGACGGGACCTTGGACCCAAATTTGTTTTTCGTTATAGCCGTTTAAAGAGAAATAAGACCACTGAATTAATGGTGCTTGCGAGCACTTAAAGGTATTGGCAACCACATCTGTCAGATCGATAGAGTTTTGAGTCATCTCCAAAGTGTACTGTGCGGAGGTGGAACCCAACTTGGGACTGTGAAAGCTCCATGTATGAAATAAGGCCACCAAACTTGACTTGAGGTTGATGGGATAGCTTCTTTGAAGCAACTTTAAATTCGTAAAGAGCTGTAGCCCGAGATTATATGTGGAATTCCAATCGGATTGGTTATCGTGCTGAAGCCATCGGTAGGCAAAAACAAGTGCGGCTAGTTCAGAGATGGAACGGGGCCATTGATGTTCTGTCGTAGAGGAAGTCGTATAAAGAGTGCAGGAGGGAATGCTATAAGGATTTTGCTGAACGGTCGCCGTATTTAGAGTGTAGCAATGTTGGGAAAAACGAAAAGGTTGTCGTAAATTGAAAAGAATATGTTGGCGAAATTTATCAAATGATGGAAAGGGCTCTAAATAAACGGGAAGTAGCGAATCGATATATAGCGTTTGCATTTCTGCAAAACCACCTCCGTTTCCGACTACGGTACCACCACTGTTTGTCCCACCTCTAAAAACTTGGATCTCTAGAGAGCGGGCTGAAAGGGTCAAGCTCAACAACAAAAGCACAAATATTTTAATTGGCATAGATGGCAACCCCTTTTCCTGATTTTTGAACTTCATAGCAAACTTATAAATAAAATCCTAGAGAATTCAGTTTTTGAATAAAATGGAGGTTTATTTGACGGTGTTTACCCTATCTAGTAAGAAAAACCACTATCGAACGGACTGTTCGCTAAGCTGATCTGGAAAATATGAAAAAAAATTATTATATTGAACAACTTAAAGAATCTTATCTTGAAAAGAGAACCAAGAATCCCCAGCTATCAATGAATGGATTTGCTCGATTTCTTGGGATGTCTCCTTCTCAATTTAATGAGGTCCTAAATGGAAAGAGTGGGCTGTCTGAAGCTAAGGCGCAAAGAATTGCCGATAAACTTCAATATTCCGAATTAGAGCGAGAGCTTTTTTGTCTCTCCGTCGTTTCTCTTCATTCACGCAGTCCGAAACTACGAATAAATGCTCGCCGTGAGTTCAAAAAAATGATGCGAGATAAAGGAGTACAGCTAAAGCTAGAGACCTTTTCGCTCGTTTCACATTGGTATCACTTTGCAATTCTAGAACTGATGCGTTTGGATCACTTTCAGTCTGATATCCATTGGATAGCTCAACAACTTAAGTTGGAGAAGAGCACGGTTAAAGAAGCCTTAGCGCGATTAGAAGCGCTGGGTCTGGTAAAAGAGCGACGGGGTCAGTGGGTGAGACAAGAAGGGGTTGTGAAAACTACTCAGGACATTCCTAGTGAATTTATCAAAAAACATCACTCACAGGTCTTAGAAAAATCTATTCAAGCTCTTTATGACATACCGGTTGACCGGCGCGAGTATGACTCTGTTTTTTTAGCTATGGACCAGGAATTGGTTTCTGGACTTAAAGAAAAAATAAGAGAATTTAATTTAAAGATGATACGTGAGATCAATCAAAAAAGTAAAAAGAAAGATGTTGTTACTTGCCTGAGTATTCAGATGTTTCCTGTAATTGAAGCGAGCTTGGCGAATGAGGGCGAATGATATTTTTTTGTAGCCACTTGTGAGTCCGATTTGATCCCTTTACTCTTATTTTGTTTTTCAATTCAAAGGGAGGTAAGAGATGAGAAACGGTATTTTCGGAACACTTTTTTTTCTATTAGTTGGGTTATCTGCTAAAGCGGATTTTAGTAATGTATTTTTACTTCAGAGGATCTCATTTACAAAGTTTGTCGTTGTCTGTGATGACTTGTCTCGTTCAGAAGTTTCGCTAAATCAAGTAGAAAAAGGAGAAGTGTGTGAGGATGATTCAGGCTTTACTATTGAACCCGGTGTCTACAAGGCGACAAGCGGCCATACGTCCTACTATGAACAGAAAGTTGAACCACAATATAAAAATAAAGTACTCAAGTCTTTAAATGTTACTTGGTTAGGATCAAATATTACTTTGAGTTATCCTTGCAGTGAGAACATTTGTGAAACCACTTATAACAACGTTGCCCGAAAGATAACTATTTTAGGCGAACGGGAGTACATATATAAGGGAGGAAGTAGTGAGGCGAAATTTGAATGGAAGAGCGACAAAATCCTTGCTGTTTTTTCTACCATGGGAAATGACGATCAATGAACTAAATGATCCCGGTTCAATTATTTTAATCTTCGTAAGCGATAGGTACCAAAAAACTAAAAACGTGTTTTGAAAATTAAACTGGGGTCTTTTTTTAAGGCGGCGACTTAACCAACGACGCATGTTAAATAGGACTCTTTTTGGCTTTGAGATTCCTATAGGGACCAAGAAAATTAGGTGTGGCTATGGAGTATATATATAGACCTATGACTCTCCGAAGGTAAGGAACATGAGCTGGATTGGGCAGCAATTGTACAAGTGATTTCATCCAGGAGGTTGAAATGGGTGCTCGTGAAAAAAAGGTCATCCATAGCGCCTCGCTCTTTCCCCACATAGGAATTCGTTCCCCTTGTTTTAGAAAGGGAATGAGTCCTTCTGATTGGCAACTCTGCGCAAAATGGAGGGCCGCTTTCCTTGATGTATCTAATCGAAGTGAAAATTTATCTTCAAAAGGAGCAGAATCAGTGAGAAATTCAGCCAGAAGGTTCACACCAATTGGAAACTCATTCAGCCCGGCACAAAACCCAGTTTGAGTAAAATAGTACTTCTTCCAACGGCTATCAATATCACCCCAAAAAAGATTGTTTGAAAATAGACTCGCCCAACCCCAACTGCTTCTTTTAAGAGCTTCGATCCGATTTTCTGAAATCATCTCCCAGTTTCTAATTTGAAAATGTTTCGCAAGTATTGTTTCATACCTTAGCACGGAAACGGCAATGGCCTGCCCAATTAATGTGTGAGTTGTAGTTGATAAAAATGCGATATGCCGAAGCGTTTCAAGACCTTCTTTGCTTTGGTTAAGTTTAATTTTATGAATTGCATAAAGAACTCCCCAATAGGCTAGTTCTCGGATTTCAGGAATCGGCAAAGAGGAAAAAACCGTGACCTTTTCAATGCTGTCTCTAGGACCTATATCTCTTATTTTATTTTTTACATAAGGAATATTAAATATGTTCCAGTGATCAAACTTCTTGATTTGGCTAATCCAGTGACTTTCTAAGTTATTAGTTAATGGGCTTTCTAACAATAAAAGAGGATTGTTTTTTCACTCTTTTCTGTATTTCTCAAATAGAG
>JAGRAG010000229.1 GCA_020435025.1 Bdellovibrionales bacterium
ATAGAAAAGCGGAAACGCAGCTTATGGTAGAGGCCTTGGAGCTTGGACCCTTTCAAAGGGATGAATATATTGTCCAATTGACTCTTACAGAGCTTCAAGAAGTGCGGCGGCGTAGATCTCTTTGGTCGGGAGATCGTAAAGCTCCTTTGGTAGGGATTAATACCGGTTGCGCAGGGACCATTCCGGCAAAGAAGTTAAGCATTGAAGGACATCGGATGTTGATTCGACAACTAACAAAGAAGTTTCCACACTGCAAAATAGTGCTTCTAGGTGGTCCAGAAGATGACCAGAGAAATAGGACAATTGGCAAAAACTTGCCTGTGATTCAGTCGCCCTACTGTTCGGGCTTGCGAGATGGGATTGTGAGCGTGGCTGCCTGTGATCTGGTTATATCTGGGGATAGCTTGGGTATGCATATGTCCATTGCCCTAAAAAAATGGATAGTGGCCTGGTTTGGACCTACCTGCGACCATGAAATTGATATATATGATCGGGGAGTTAAAGTCCTTGCGGACGTGAATTGTTCACCTTGTTGGAAGAGGTCTTGTGATGCCACGGTCATGTGCTATGATCGGGTCAATTTTGAAACCGTATGTGAAGGTGTTGAAAAAGGACTGCAGTGGCTAATCTCGTCATCCAAACCGCATTTTTGGGAGATCTCCTCCTAGCGATTCCGTTACTTAAGCAAGTAAAAAGAAGCTTTCCCAACGAGAAGCTTTATCTTGTCTGTCGTAAAGGCTTGGGGCCGGTTATAACCGAGCTTCAGTTAGCTGATGTTGTGGTAGAGGTCGATAAAAAAAAGTCTTCTAGTATTAGAGAGGCGAAAAAGAAGCTTAGACCCGTTCAATTTACAAATATCTTCTGTCCTCATCAAAGCATTCGATCCGCTCTCCTCGTTTTATCACTTAAGAAAAAACGTGCTATTGGTTTTTATGACTGGTGGAACAGTTGGATTTTTCATAGCCGCATTCGTCGACCTATGGATCTTCCAGATGCCCTAAGGCAAGTGGCCCTCGTTACGCTAGCAGATTCCAAATTCGATGTTAAGTTCGATGGAGAAAGTACTGATTTTTTAAATGGCGGTTTGCAAAACTATCATCTGCCCATAGTGGACTTTCGTGAACAGTCGATACCGGATTGGGCAGACATGCAATGCCCTATAGATGTATCTAAGATAATAGAAAAAAAAGTTTTTTTAGCGCCTGGAAGTACCTGGAATACAAAACGTTGGGGAAGGGAACACTATATTCAATTGAGCCACTGGCTAAAGGATTTGGGTTATCAGGTGGAGTTACTGGGTAGTCCCGAAGAAAGAGAGCTGTGTCAAAGTATCGCTGACCAAGTGCCCGGTCTACAAAACCATGCTGGAAAGACTTCTTTAATAGAAACTTTGGCTTTGTTGCGAACGGGGCAAGCACTGGTTTGTAATGATAGTGGAGCTATGCATATGGCCGCCGTCGTTGGACTGCCAACGGTGGCTGTTTTTGGTCCGACGACATTGGATTTGGGATATCGTCCTTGGCAAAGTCGGGCGATAGTTGTGCAGAACAATTTGCTAGATTGTCGACCATGTGGCCTGCATGGAGCTCAGAGATGTCCATTAGGACATCACCAATGTATGAAAGATTTAAAGGTTGAACGGGTGATCCAAGCTTTTAGTAAATTATTAACAATCCCTGAAAGCCTTGAAATTTAAGATATTTAGAATAATATAATTTGAGGAAACCAGATTCCTTTCTGCCGCTAGTTGACGCGGCTCTTAATATTATGTATTTCCAGAAAAAAGGAGTGTGTCATGGTTCGATCTGTTATTGCATCATTGTTAGTTGTTTTTGGTGTCACTTGTGTGAGCCAGGCACAGCCCACTAATATTGTTAATATTTGTGAAAATGCGGCCTATGCGACGGGTTATGTTTATACCGATCAATATGTGGTGTCTGTTAATACAGATTCCATTGATCAGTTTGAGTCAGAAGTGATGTGGACTGAGCTGTATTCACCACAATTACAAATTCTTTTTATTCCTCTACCCTATCATAGGGGCAACTACGTGTTTAAGCAGGGGGTTGTACAGTTTTTAGTAAAAGGGGATCTCAATCAAAGATTGGGTCTTCAACAACGACTGACAAATCTCTCAGTTCTTTCCTCTGTTTCCGTAACGTGCAGGTATGTTTTGTAATAAAGGAGTGAATCTACACTCCTTGATGAGGCTGTCGCCAAAAGGTCATCTTTAAAAAAATAAAATGCTTCAGCTCTCACTTGCCGTATTTTAAATACGCCTGCCTTGATCAGAAATATTTTGTCCAAATCTGATTATTTGGCGAGAGCATCTTGATTTGTGAATCTATTGGCAAAGATTACTTTTTTCCCATGTTCTTTACGTCGATTCCATATTTTTTGATTTTACGAAGCAACGTGTTCTTTGGGATGTTTGCCTCGGCCACTGTTTTGTTTATCTTCCCCTGATTGGCATTCAAGGCATTCACAATAAATTCTTTTTCCGTATCCTCTTTAAATTTATCAAAATCAAGGGGTCCTGAATAGTATTGGGGAAGAGGAATGTTCACCTTATTCTCGGCGGCATTGACAATTTGGTCGGGCAGACTTCGTACAGAGATGGAGGAATTGGTTTCAATAATAAAAGCTCTTTCAATAACGTTTTCTAGTTCTCTAATATTACCGGGCCAATGGTACTTTTTTAAAACCTCTAGGGCGTCTTCCGAGATCGATTCGATATTTTTCTTGTGTTCTAAGGCGAAGGCACGAAGAAAGTAATTGGCTAAACCCTCTAAATCTGCCACTCGGTCCCGTAGAGGAGGAAGGAAGATGGGCATGACATTCAGTCGATAGAAAAGGTCTTCACGAAAAGTTCCATCTTCAATCATTTTTTCTAAGTTTCTATTTGTGGCGGAAATGATTCGGGCGTTGGTTTTAATTTCCCGATTTCCACCTACGGGAACAAATTTTCTCTCTTGTAAAACTCTTAGAAGCTTCACTTGCATTTCAGGTTTTAATTCGCCAATTTCATCGAGGAAAAT
>JAGRAG010000230.1:0-8401 GCA_020435025.1 Bdellovibrionales bacterium
TGTAAATAGTTTGGGATATTCTTGCAAGGTATTCTTTATTTTAGCTTTATTCTTTTTTTTTTTTTTTTAAATTGGCACCAATTTTATTGAAAAGCTCTTTCCTCCCAGAGACGGAGAAAGAGAGTGCGCGGTCAAGTATCTAAAGCGTGGAGAACTTCAGTCTCTTTCGGTAGTCTTAGCTCATGCGCAACGTGAAATACTACGCATGGGGGATATGGTTCTTGAGATGGTCAAGTTGTCAAAGGATTTACTGCTAAAGCAAAATGGAGATCTTCAAGAGTATATTCGAGAACAGGACAATCGTGTGGATCTATTAAATAGAGAAATTAGTTTATACATAAGTGAGTCCATAGATAGTGAAAATGAAGATCTTCCCAAAAAAGCTTATCGTATGATACTGTTCGCATCCGACTTAGAAAGCGTCGCAGATGTTGTCGACAAAAATATTTTAGAACTTGCTCGTAAAAAGCATAGCCTAAAAGTGGATTTTAGTAGTCAAGGATGGAGTGAGATTAATGAAATACATGAGAATGTCGTGAAAATCGTTTCTCTCTCTTTAAGCTGTTTTCAGTTAGCAGATAAAGAGTTAGCTTCTAAGGTGGTGTTTCATAAAAGACAACTCCGAAAACTGGAAAAGAAATTTAGAGAAGCCCATATTGAAAGGTTGGCAGGTGGAGAGAAAGACTCTATTAAAACCAGTTCCATTCATTTGGATCTACTGAGTGACTATCGACGAATTGTCGGCCTTACCGCTAATCACGCCTACTACTACCTTAAAGAGGGAGACAAATATAATATTCTTCCACGTCGGGAAGACGTCCGATAAATACGAACCCCATTTAAATACCCTTTCCATCTCAACGAGAAACTCTAATGATTTCAGGTAAATAATTAGCAGTTTTTAATGCGAATAGTTTCGAATAAAGATTTCAGTTTATAATTAATGAGTGTAGTAGCGACGAATGAGGAGTTCTGTTTCGTGTTTAATTTGTTCAATACTCATACCACCATCGTCAAAAACGGTGACATAATCCATGACTCCGGCGACGGCGATCACCGACATATATATAGTTTGTCTAAGATTAGGGATCTCACTTCCTATATTATTTTCGACAGCATAATCGTAAATAAACTCCACAGCCCGCTGTCGAGCAATTCGAATATGATCAATGCATCCCAATTGGTGATGGAAGTAAAAAAGAAATCGAAAGAGGTTTTGCCGACTCAATTGGTACTCGACACAGAAGTTCACCAAGTTTTCAATGATGTCTTCTACTTTTTCTGGCTTATCCTGATCGAGCCTTTGCTTAATCTGGTTCAAGGAATCTTGTGTGTACTTTTCAACGAGTGCAACGATAATAGCCTGCTTGTTCGGAAAGTATTGATAGAGAGAGCCAACACTAATGCCCGCGATACGAGCTATTTGCGCTGTTGTTATATTAGAAATTGGAAGAGTGTTGGTCAGGTTTTCAGTGGCCTCCAATATACTTTTGACCAATATCTGCGAGCGTTTTTGGCTTGGTTTTTTTCTAATTTTAAAAATCTCTTTCATCATGAAAACCTCATAGCATCGAACAGTTCTACACGCAACAGGAGAAACTACTTTGAAAGATCTAAAAAATATTGCCCGAGTTTTTAATGATTATTCCAAGATTTGGAGTGGTCGAGAAGTCAATAAAGCATTGGTGACTTTCTTTGAAATCACTATGAATTGCAATCTGAGATGTGAGTACTGTTACATCGGGCAAGATCCGGTAGCTTACCCTCAGGGATTTCAGCCAAAGGGGCTTTCGATTGATGAAATAAAACTCGTGATTTCAAAAATTTCTAAGTCCAGTCATGCCCTCTCTTTGTATGGAGGCGAACCTTTTTTAAGAAAGGACCTCTTGGAAATTCTTCAGTTCGCTAAATCTTTAGATTTTGGCTCATTAGAAGTAGTTACAAATGGAACTCTTTTAGTTAAGAATATCAAATCTGTGGAGTTGTTAGACGTCATTAATATTAGCTATGATCCGACACGACAGAGGCAGTATTCAGAGCAGATGAATAAAATGTTAGAAGACGCTTTATGGATTCGTAAGAAATTAAAAAAATCCATCATGTTTTTCATTACGCTTTGTGAAGAAGATCAGTTTTCTGATTTAACTGATTTATTAAATTTCATGCAGAATCACAAGTTTTGTGCATTTTTCCAACCTGTTCGAACCAAGTCTATGATTCATGATCTAAAATGGTTTAACGAGATCATGAAATCAATTAAAGATGAGTATCCCAAAATATTTTACTTCAACCAAATTAAAAATTATGTGCCTTTAGATTATAACAGATGTCTTCCGCAACTCAGCTTAAGCGTGACCTACGAGGGGAATCTTGTCTATCCCTGTCAGATGTTTCGAACCCGAATTGCGGGCAGTTTACTTGAGTCTGATGTGGCGGAACTTTGGAAGAAGGGGAAAGAAAAATATGGCACCTTTCCAAACAAGGAGTGTGAAAACTGCGGGTATCTTTGTATGTGGGATATAGGAAATAATTTTCGTTATCCTTGGAAAGTCAATTTTTTCAATTACTGAGAAAATTAATTCGGGCAGGAGGTCGGCTGATAGAATGGATAGGCTCTATTTATAAAAAGATAGCAAATTTTATAAACACTTGGTTTGTCTCAAATGTCGCAATGGATGTCTCACTTTGAGATCACTCGCCCTATTCTGATCAGAAGTTCTAAAGCTTTTTTTACAACTAACAGTTATTTATCAAGATCCTTAGATGGCGGCCCACTTAGCCAGTTAGCTTGATATTCTGTAGGTAGGAGGAAGGTATGGATATCAAGGATGCAGATTATTTCGAGTTAATGATTCTATTGGTGGTCATTGTGTTAATCACCAGCAGCTACAGTTATTAAATGATTCCGATGAAGCAATAGAGAATGTCGGAGTTCTTCTTTAGATTTGCACATTTTTGAATTGGGCTGCAAGTGTGAGGGTAATATTGAGCACAGGAATCTGGTAAGGGTGCGCCATGTTGCCACATAAACGGCGATTCGAATGAAAGTCGCTTGTTTTCAGTTTGGGAATCAAATAGTCTTTGAAACGATGATAGCAAAGCTAAGAGGTATTGGACCCGGTTTAATGTTGGCCGCAGCGGCCATTGGTGTTTCGCATCTTGTGCAGTCGACTCGTGCGGGAGCCGATTATGGGTATCAACTACTAGTCGTTATTGTTCTTACTAATGTACTTAAGTATCCTTTTTTTGAGATTGGTCATCGCTATTTTTTAGCTACTGGCGAAACATTGTTGCAGGGATATAAGAAATTAGGTCGAGGTTATCTTCAAGCCTTTCTCTTTTTTAACCTTATTGGCGCGATAGGGACCATTGCCGCAGTCACTTTTGTCACAGCAGCACTTGTTCAAAATCTGATGGGCAGCTTTCTCTCTGTTCCTCTATGGAGCTGTTTGATTTTGTCTGTTTGTGTGGTCCTATTGCTGATTGGTCATTATAAGTGGTTGGATATTTTTATAAAGTTACTGATGGTCGTGCTTTTACTAACAACTCTGTCGGCCGTGGTTTTTCTATTCTTTAAAGAATCGGTTCAACCGGTGAATATGGCTGCGACTCAAGAGGCCTTTTCTTGGACGGCATTGCCTTTTTTAATTGCCCTTATGGGTTGGATGCCGGCTCCCATTGAACTCTCCGTGTGGCAATCATTGTGGCTAGAGGCTCAAAGTCAATTAGAGGGAAAGGCACCTTCGTCAAAATTGGCGCAGTTTGATTTTAACTTTGGTTATATCTGCACGATTTTGATGGCGTTGGCATTTGCTTTCTTGGGAGCCAAAGTGATGTACGGAAGTGGCGTCACTTTTTCGGCAAAGCCTTTTGAGTTTGCAGCGCAAGTTGTGGACCTCTATTCGGTCGCATTAGGGGATTGGTCCAGGCCGATCATTGCCGTCGCGGCCTTGACGGCCATGTTTTCTACTACAATTACCTGCGTGGATTCCTATCCTCGTTCTTTAGCTGAAGGATTTGAATTGCTTTCGGAGCGCCAAGTCAAAAGAAGATTGTACAGTCACTCATTTTGGATTGTTCTCATCTCTGTTGTTGGCCTCGTCTTGATTGCTTTTTTTGCAACCAGTTTAAAGCGAATTGTCGATGTTGTAACGATTGTGTCATTTTTAACGGCTCCTTTCTTTGCTTTTTTGAATTTAAAATTGATTCGGTCTCCTTTGGTTTCAGAGCCTTTCCGTCAGAGCCGCTGGCTCTATATCTTGAGCCTCCTTGGGATGAGCTTTCTTATCGCGTTTGGCGCACTGTTTCTCTATAGTCGTTGGCTGGCTTAACTCTTTGTCGGGAAAGAACTTTATTGGATTTATTGACCACATCTCTTAAGTGTACTAATAATTGAATTTGGAGAAAGTTCTAAACCTTGAGAATAAATAAGGATTCGGCAACGTGGACCCCTTAAAGAAAATTTATGACGTAGAAGTCGCTGGAGTGGCATTAAAACTACGCTCATCGCATGATATTAGTACGGTGAACGAGTTAGTAGCCCTTGTAAACGAAAAGGTGAGCGACGTAAAAAGTGGGTCCCAATCCATTCCTCATGAAAAAGCGTTGTTGTTAGCCGCTTTACACTTAGCAGAAGAGATCACTCTTTTAAAAAAGTCAGCGCTATCTGAAATTGATCAGATTGAAGCACGCGTACATGGAATCCTCAATGATTTAGAATCGTCTCCGGTGTCACAAATTCGTATGGATGTTTAAAGTTCATGCGGATCGAGTTTCGTTATGAAATTCGGGCAACGGGAGAAATGAAGTTTGACGGCCTTAAAGAAAAAGTCGTTGCTCCGCAAAGAATTTTTGGAGCGACGCAATTCTCATTATGAAAGTGAACGAGTGTGTTCTGGACAGAGCACCCAACAAATTGGCGAGAGCCTTTCTCTCATTCTTTCTCAATTAAATGTAGAAAACAAAATTTGTGCAAGCTATCGGGCTTTCGGAAGTGAAGCCGATCCATCTCTCGTAGAGAGGCTTCTGCCGGACTGGCAGTGGGCCTTTCCGAGAATCAACGATGACCACTTAGAGTTTTATCTGATGCCCTCTACACAACAGTGGGAAGTCAATGGCTGGGGCATACAAGAGCCACTGGTCGGCAATCCTCATAAAATTGAATTGAATGACTGTGGAGCTGTTCTAGTTCCGGGGCGTGCGTTTGATCGGAATGGGCATCGTCTTGGGGGAGGAAAAGGGTATTACGACCGAGCCTTAGCGAATTATGTGGGATTAAAAGTGGGAGTTGGATTTGCTGTGCAAGTTTCCAATGATCCCCTGCCGGTAGAAGGCTTTGATATTGATATGGACTATTTAGTGACTGAGGATTTTGTTATAGATTTTGGCGTCTCTGCGACGAGATAGGAAGGTGAATGTGGATTCGACACTTGTGTTGACGGGAATTGGGTTTTTAGTAATTGGAGTTATCAGTGGTATTGTGGGACTGAACGTTTTTCAGAAAGTTCAAGAAGACAATAGAAGAGCCAATGCTAAAAGTGAGGCAGATAAGATTGTTGATAAAGCAAAAGCGCAAGCAAACCGGATTGACAAAGAGTCTCGGCATAAAGCCAAGGAATTTGAAAATCGAGCTCGAAAAAACGCTGAAAATGAAATTAAAAAGCAAAAGCAAAAAGTGATTCAAGCTGAGACTCAGTATAAAGATAAAGAGAAAAGGCTAGATGAAGAGTTTCGCAAAAAAGAGGAGATCTTAGAGGGCAAAGTTCGAGACCTCGATGATCAGTCCCAAAGGATCACGATTGCTGAAGAGCGATTGGCTCAGCTGGAAAAGAAGTCGAAAGAAGAGTTTCAACTTTTAACGGAAAGATTGGAAGCGGTATCTGGAATGAGTAAAGAACAGGCCGCCGATGAATTGAGTAAAGTTTTAGAGGGTCAGGCTCGAGAAGAAGCGGAAGCCCAGATCCAAATCATCGAAAAAGAAGCGGCTGAAGACGCCAAGAGACGTTCGCGAATGATCTTATCAACGGCCATTTCGCGTATTGCTAGTGAGGTGGCGACAGAGAAGACGGTCTCTATTTTGCCATTAACGTCTGATGAGATGAAAGGAAAGATCATTGGTCGAGAAGGGAGAAATATTCGAGCCCTAGAAGCCGCTTGTGGAGTGGATCTTATCGTTGATGAAACTCCCGAAGCTGTAGTGATTTCCTGTTTTGATCCCGTGCGAAGAGAGGTGGCTCGAAGAGTTTTGATCAAATTAATGGAAGACGGGCGAGTTCATCCTGCACGAATCGAAGAAGTGGTCACGCGAATCAAAACAGATCTTTTAAACTCTTTTAAAGAAGAGGGAGAGAAGGCTTGTTTGGAGTTAGGAATTACAGTTCCGAATGCAGCCATACTTAGTGTGTTAGGGAGTTTAAAGTATCGGCAGTCTCTGACACAGAATCTTTTAAAACAGAGTCTCGAAGTTGCTTTTATAGCGGGTATGCTTGCGGAAGAAATTGGGGCTGATGTGAAGGCCGCCAAGCGAGCTGGCCTTCTTTTTGCGATTGGGCGCGGAATAGATCACACCGTTGAAGGCAGTTATGCAAAAGTGGGAGCTGACTTTGCAAAGAAACATGGAGAAAAAGATACGATTGTCCATGCTATTCGCGCGGTGGAGTGTGAGGTGGAACCACAGTCTATTATTGCTCACCTGGTTCAAGCGGCTTACAACTTTTCCAAATCACGTCCTGGTACGAAACGCAATATGATGGACTCGTATGTGAAGCGTCTTAACGATCTTGAATCCATAGGCAATAGTTTTGATGGAGTGTCGAGAACCTTTGCGCTACAGGCAGGAAAAGAGGTTCGTGTTCTTGTAGATGGTGGGAAAGTAACCGACGGCCAAGCGCAAATGTTAAGTAAAGATATCGCTAGAAAGATTGAGCGTGAACTCAACTACCCGGGAAATGTTAAAGTGGTTGTTTTACGAGAAACTCGAATTGTAGAACATGCTCGGTAAGTGAGTGAAAGGTTAGAAATGTTTAAGCTCACTCCTAAAGAACAACTACAAGAAATTAAAAAAGGAGCTGTAGACATTGTTTCTGAAAGGGAACTGCTGTCGAAGTTGGAAAAAAGCTATAAAGAAAAGCGGCCTCTAAGGGTGAAAGCAGGCTTTGATCCATCGCGACCTGATATTCATATTGGTCACACGGTTGTCATTAATAAATTGGCGACTTTTCAAAAACTGGGTCATCAGGTTATCTTTCTGATAGGTGATTTTACGGCGATGATTGGAGACCCTACTGGAAAAAATGAGACTCGTCCGGCTCTTTCCCGAGAGGAAGTCAAAGAGAATGCAAAAACGTATGCATCTCAAGTCTTTAAAGTTCTTGATGAGGGAAAGACTGAGATCGACTACAATTCTCGATGGATGGATGAATTTTCGGCTGTAGATTTTGTAAAGCTAGCTAGCCAATACACAGTCGCAAGAATGTTAGAGAGAGACGATTTTCAAAAACGTTTTAGCAACCAAGATTCTATCTGTGTGCATGAATTTTTATATCCTCTTGTTCAAGCTTACGATTCTGTGGCTTTGAAGGCCGATGTAGAGCTAGGAGGGACCGACCAGAGGTTCAATCTGCTATTAGGGCGTGATATCCAGAAAGCCTATGGCATGGAGCCTCAATGTATCTTGACCATGCCCATTCTTGAGGGTCTTGATGGGGTGAAGAAAATGTCTAAAAGTTTAGATAACTACATCGGAGTTGATGACATCCCCAAAGAAATGTTTGGCAAGACGATGAAGGTCTCTGATGAATTGATGCTGCGCTATTATGAACTCCTAAGTGACTTGAGTGTCTGTGAGATAGAGAAAATAAAAAAAGGAATTTCTGATGGGTCTCTTCATCCTCGTCAAGTCAAAGTGGATTTGGCAAAGTTTTTAATTACACGTTTTCACTCAAAAAATGCCGCCGATCAGGCCGCAGAAGAGTTTGATCGCATCTTTGTTAATAAAGGCTTGCCTGATGAGATTCCAGAAAGAGTGGTGGCGGCGGATGCGGGTAAGCCCATTTGCCCGTTTATGACGGAGCTCGGATTGACGAATTCTAATGGCGAGGCCAGACGACTTGTGCAAGGAAACGCTGTAGATATCAATGGCGAGAAGTTCAAAGATCCTCAAGGCAAAATAGAACTAAAAAGTGGAGAGAGCTTTGTTGTGAAAGCTGGTAAGAAGAAATTTGTAAAAGTGATTGTGAAATAAAGTGGCGGCAGTGGTGAGAGCTGTGAAAGTGAATATTAGGTAGTGTGATGAAAATAAAAATATATCCGATGGACCAAGAATATGAAATCACGCCAGATATTTCAGTAAAAGATTTTTGCTTGGAGAAGGGGATATTTATTAAGACTCTTTGTAATGGTT
>JAGRAG010000230.1:8435-12211 GCA_020435025.1 Bdellovibrionales bacterium
TATTGTTGAAGGGGAACACAATGTATTGCCTCCGTCCGCTAAAGAATTGTCTTTGATTGGAACTGGATACTATATTGATCGGCGACGTCTTTCTTGTCAGTTGCGGTGTTTCGGAGATGTGACAATAGACATTTCTGAACAAATTGAAAAACAAAATGAAGATCTTAAAGAACGACGGCCGCAAGGAGCCATAAAAAAAGATGTGACGGAAAGCTCTCATGCGGTTTTAGGAAGCTTTCTTGAACAAGAAGGAGAATTGGATCGAGAAGAGCTTCAAAAGAACCAAAAACTGCAAGCCAGTGGTGGCGGTGGGCGGTCCCGTTCCCACCGTTCTCGCCATCGTCGAGGTCGAGGGCCTGGTCCAGAAGGGGCCAGTGAGGGAAAGAAAGACCGAGGCAAAGGTCCATCGGGTTCTAGAAAGCGGGGCTTTAAACCCAAGCGTTCGGATAAAAAACAAGAAAGATAAAAGTCGGCAAAGGCAAAACCAGTAGGAGTTTGCACCGAGAAATTCCGACCTGTTTTTGACTGCTATTTTTATTAGTTATTTCATGTATTTGAATTGAGTCTCTGGATTAAAAAACCGACTTTGGAAGGTTGTGTAAACACAAGAATCTTCCGAAAATAAAGTGATGACCACAGTGCAACTTGATAATCTTCAGATTCGTTACCATGAGATAGGGGAAGGACCTCTCGTCGTTTTGTTGCACGGATATGGGGGGCATGCTTCCAATCTTTCCGCGATTGGAAAGTCTCTGGCGAAAAATCATCGGGTGGTCATCCCACATTTAGGCATTCTGTATCGTACCCAACCAGCTTTAACATTTGCTCAACAGATTCGGATATTGAAAAAGTTCATGATTCATATCAATCCCTATCGAGAGTCGTTTCATCTTTTTGGAACAAGCTATGGTGGCGCTTTAAGTTTGGGTTTGCGAAAGGAGTTTGCGAGCCACGTGATATCACACACTCTAGTTAATCCGATGCCGCCAGCTCCGTTAACTTTCATTAATAGTAAAATGTTAAAGTTTCTTTTCTTATGTGATCGTCTGCCCTTTTGCTTAGGTTTCTTGTTGAAGTACAAATTTGGGGGTTCCACATTAAAAAAATTGGGAAAGATTTTTCATATGGGAATCAGTGGTCGGCGAAAAATTCAGCATTTCAATCGACGTAAATATCAATTGATTAAAAAAGCTCTTAAGAGATTTGTGTGGATATTGAAAAGTGAAGACTGGGGACCTTGGGAAAAAGAATACAGTGATCTCATCCCGACTTTAGTGGTGACGAGTCAATCCGATCCCATTTTTACTCAAGAGGGGTATCTGAAATTTCGCAAACTTTTTAAAAACGTCACAATCGAGGAGTTAGATGACTCCAGCCACATGGTGGCAAAGTGGCGGCCCAAAAAAATCAGCAAACTCATGCGTAGACAAATGAAACAAGCCTTGCAGATGGATACATCGGCAAAACGACAGATGAAGATTTCAATAGCCCGATCGCAACTAAGGCTTCGGGAAGAGAAGGTGAGTTAGAAACTAGCGGCAGTTAAACAGCAAAAGAAGATCCGCAACTGCAGGTTTTCTGCGCGTTTGGATTAGAAAATTCAAACCCTTGTCCGTTTAAGCCCCCATCATAATTGAGAGTCATTCCAAGAACGTAAAGTAAGCTTTCCGTGTCGACAATGATCTTTGCGCCATTGCTTTCAAAGACTTTGTCATTGTCTTGTTGTTCTGTAGTGAATTCCATGACATAGGAGAGACCAGAACAGCCCCCTTTTTTCACCTTCACTCTTAAAAGGCTATTGGGGTCTCCCTCATCTTCGATGAGGCGTTTTATTTGTCGGGCCGCTTTTTCTGAAACATTAATCATACATCCTCCACATTTGCGAATAAATCCAAATGGGTCTCATTGTCAAATACCCGCTAAAAACAGCATTTACGGGGCAGAAATTATTATAGCATTTCTCCAGCTAAAAGGCTTCTATTTCTTTCAGCCATAGAACAAATCTTTGAGACAACAAGCTCTGCGTCCTCTCGGGTTGTGAAGCGACCTATACCAATACGAACCGTCGAGCGGGCCAATTCATCGGAGTGACCTAAAGCTTTGAGGACATGGCTCGGTTTCGGGCTTCCTGAACAGCAGGCTGAACTGGAACTCACAGCGACTCCGGAAAGTCCGAGAGCAAAAAGATCAGCGGAGAGTCCTTGAAAGGAAAAGCTGACGTTATTACAGAGTCTTTCCGAGGGATGACCGTTTAGCCGGGCTTCAGGTACGGAGGCTAAGACAGTTTCAATAATATAACTTTGCAATTCTGAGGTTTTTTGCATCTCTTCTACTTGTTTTGTTGAGAGAATCTCGCAGGCACACCCTAGTCCCACAATACCGGGAACGTTTAATGTACCAGGACGAAGGCCTTTTTCTTGGCTTCCGCCCCCCATAACTCGGCTCAGTCGGCGGTGGTCTCGAACATACAGGGCGCCAATACCCTTTGGAGCATAGATTTTATGTCCAGAAATCGAAAGCAAATCGATACCCATCTTATCAACGTCAATCAGAACCTTACCTAACCCTTGAGCGGCATCCGTATGAAAGAGGATCTGATGTTCTTGAGCCACTTTACCTATCTCTGAAACAGGATTGATGGTTCCAATTTCATTATTTGCCATCATGATGCTAATGATCTTTGTATTTGGTTTTATGGCTGCTTTGACCTGTTCGGCCGAGACCTGTCCGTAAGAGTCCACTGGCAATAAGGTGACTTCGGCTCCCATTTCTTTAAGAACTTCGGCGACTTCTAAAACAGCACTGTGTTCAATATTGGTGGTAATAATGTGGGGAGTTTCTCCCCGACAGAGTGAGGATCGCACAGCTCCACTGATCGCTATATTATTACTTTCTGTTGCACCACTGGTAAAAATGATCTGATCTGGAGAGGCTTTAAGAAGCTCAGCGACCTGTTGTCGTCCTTTTTTGACAGCGGCGGCGGCTTCCCAACCAAAGCTATGGTTTGAACTTGAGGCATTTCCAAACTGAATTCCAAAATAAGGAGCCATCTTTTCAAAGACAGACGGATCCGTCGGCGTTGTCGCGTTATAGTCTAAGTAGACTGTCTTAAATTGTGTCATGTTTCCGTTTTACAAAGCCCCTTTCAGGCTGTCAGTAACTTTCGGAAAGGAGAGAGGCGCTATTATACGCGGCGTTGTCAGGGGTTCGGAAAGCGAGGTAGACAAGGCCATTGGGAACCATTAGGATGGGGCGAATTTTTGCGCAAAGGGGAAGCGATATGTCGTTCAATATTAGGGATTTAGACCTTTTTAACCCAACGGAAGAGCACAAAATGTTACGGCAGATGGTCCGTGATTTTGTAGCTTCAGAAGTCGAAGAGCAGGCACAAGGGTACGATCGATCGGAACGATTTAATCTCCCTCTTTTTAGAAAACTAGGAGAACTCGGTCTGCTCGGAATCACCGTCTCTGAAGAGTATGGTGGTTCGGGAATGGACGCCGTGGCTGCTGTGATTGCCCATGAAGAGCTTTCCGCCTCCGACCCAGGATTTTGTTTGGCTTATTTGGCTCACGCCATGCTCAGCGCAAATAACTTTGCTGTGAATGCCAGCGAAGACCAGAAAAGGGCGGTTCTTCCCAAGCTTTGTTCTGGCGAATGGGTCGGATGTATGGCCATGTCGGAGCCTCATGTGGGAACCGATGTTTTAGGAATGAAGACATTTGCCGAGAAAAAAGGTGATAAGTACGTTATTAACGGGCAAAAAATGTGGATCA
>JAGRAG010000231.1:0-8739 GCA_020435025.1 Bdellovibrionales bacterium
AATGAGGTTCTTGAGAAATTACGATCAATGCCCATTGAGCCCTTTACAAACTTTACGATTTCCCAAACTAAAAATGGCCCCGCTGTCGGATCTCCGCTCAACGTTACATTAAGGGCAAAAGACTACGAAAAGCTGGGAACCATTGTTGCTGAAGTCAAAGATCAATTGTCGAAAATTGACGGCGTTGTCGACCTCCAAGATGACCGCATTTCAAGTGGGTTAGAGTTAAGAATTAAACCTCGACATGAAACACTGGCTCGATTGAATCTAGACACACAAACCGTCGGTCTGGCTCTTAGAACAGCTCTCCAAGGCTCCGTGCCAACAGAACTCACTCAAGATGGGGACACTTTCAAATTGCGTATTAGGTACAATGACAACAACCGTGCTACAATCGCCGCTCTCAATCAGACAAAAATTATGGAAAGAACCCAAAAGCTCATTCCTTTAAGTTCTTTAGTCGATATCATTGCCGAAGAAGGTCCTAAAGTTCGCAAACACTACAATTTAAAACGATCGATTACCATCACGGCAGATGTCGTTCCTGAAAAAGTGACCTCTCTGGCTTTAAATCAGAAAACGAAAAAAATCATTGATTCTGTTTTAGCCACTCAATCAGGCGTGAGTGTGACTTATGGAGGAGAGCAGGAGTCCACCCAAGAGTCTACTCAGTCTTTAAAAACAGCGATGATTGTCGCTGTA
The DNA here is from genome assembly GCA_020435025.1 of Bdellovibrionales bacterium. Lineage (GTDB taxonomy): Bacteria > Bdellovibrionota > Bdellovibrionia > Bdellovibrionales > UBA1609 > JAGRAG01. Next base: position 703 of record JAGRAG010000231.1, read on the forward strand.
TTCGGCATTTTTGGAGTGCTTGTCTTTTTATTTGGTGAAATTCTCGTCTCTTTCCTTGTCCTTTCTTGCATTCCTCTTGGACTCGTTGGAGTCGGTTGGGCTTTTTTCCTCCATCAACGCCCTTTAAGTTTTTTAGCTATGATTGGAGTTGTCGGACTGGCCGGAGTTGTAGTCAATTCCGCCATTGTTCTTGTCAGTTATATCAAAGATCTACAGAGAGAAGAAAAATGGGATTTCGAAGAAATATTAGCTGTCGCTTCTGCTCATAGGCTTCGCGCAGTTATGGTAACAAGTCTGACGACTGTAGGCGGTCTGTTCCCGACAGCTTATGGAATTGGCGGCTATGACTCCATACTAGTACCTATGACTTTGGCCCTCGCTTGGGGACTGGTCTCAGGAACTATATTGACTCTCATTTGGGTTCCTTGTGGTTATGCAATTATTGATGATCTATCTAAGATTCCGGATCGATTAAAGTCATTTTATCTAAATCGGAAAAAGAGTCTTTCGACTCACAGCTCTGAAAATATTAAGGAGTTTCAAGATGTATAAACAGAAACTAATGCCAAAGTCGCTTCGTTTCCTCTTCTCTTTTTCTTTACTTGTTTTCGCTCTTTTCAATCTAACTTTTTGTAGTTTAGATGTCGAAGACATCTCAGGCCCGGTGGAAACCGCTGACGACCGACGCATACAGGATCAGCTCAATAAACTGCAGAAGAAATTTTCACCGATTGTAGGGCGTTATCGTGGCACTTTCTATCTGCGAAAAAAAGAAAACAACTCCTACACGACTCATCCCGTTCCGTTTGAGATGCGGCTTCATGTCCTCCCCTTTCACAGTGGCTATAAGTCTGACGGGACCCCGATTGAAATCCCCCGCCTTATCGGTCACATTGATTTTTCCGAAAAAATTGTTGATGAAATTGAGTACGTTCCCTTTATCGCTTCTTACAACAATATTTCAGGACAATTGAATTTGAGCTATGAGCCCAAGGAGAACTCAACTCTTGTACCAACAGTCGTTCAAGGTCAGCTTTTAGGGTCTATCTACAAAGGCGAGTATCGAACTCCCGATGGAGTTGTTGGCGAAATGGAACTTAAAAAATTTGACAGCAAAGTCCCATCTTTATCCCCTGAGGAAATCGCTGAACAAAAGAGAAATGACTTTGCAGGGCTTTATTCGATTATGACTGGTGATTATATAGGGAAAGTCACGGACCCGGTCACAAAAAATAGTCAGTGCCTTATGATCACGTTGTATGTGACTTACGGAGAAGCTGTTGACCTCCGGGCCCTTGTCAGATGGGGAGCCGCTTCTGGAGTTGATTTTCCGTTAAATGTTAAGTACTCACCATTTACCGATGAAATTATCTTCACCCCGTTCCCTATTGCTGGAGGGGGCGTCCCCGTTGGATCTCTTACGGCCTATGGCACCTTCAAAGATGAGTTTTTAGATCTTCCACATCTGACCCTTGCAAAGGGGAATGTCCGTTCGTTTAGGGCCACTCGCCACGATATGGGAAGAACCCCTATTAAAAATCCCGTAGCGACTTGCAAAGCACTTATAGGAAACTAAAGCTCAAACTTTAGTCCAGTTCGCGTCCTTAAGGCTCTTTCCTAGAGCCTTTTTCTTTTCAAAAAAGGTAAACTAGCCCAAATAAAGTCTCTGGCTTCCTCTGGGAGGACGCTTAAAGGACCTTTATTTCATCGACAAAGGAGTGAAGATGAAAAAGTGGCTTTTTGTTTTACTATCATTATTCCCTTTATGTGCCTCTGCTTTTCCCGTGGCTCCATTTGACGCTTTAAATGAAGAACACCCTTTACCCGAATCTTTATTTTTTGCACCGTATGATTTCGAAGGCATTGTAAAGCTCTCAAATTGTTCTGGAGCTCTGGTTCGCTATGCCGGACAGCCTGATTCCGCGAAGGCTTTGGTTCTTACCAATGGCCATTGCGTCAAGTCTTACGGATTTTTACAGCCAGGTGAAGTGTGGGTGAATCGCCCTTCACAAAGGCGAATGAAAGTCGCCAATTCCGAAAGAAATTTTATATCTATACAAGCAACCAAAGTTCTTTTTGCAACGATGACCACAACGGACGCTGCCTTGTACGAACTAAAAGAGTCCTTTCAAGAGTTAGAAAGTAAAGGGATTCGCGCACTTTATATTGACTCTAATCGCCCACAGCTGGGACAAGAGATCGAGATCATTTCTGGGTACTGGGAACGAGGATACGCTTGTCACATCGACGGGTTCGTTTTTGAATTGCGAGAATCCTCATGGAGCTTCTTTGATTCCATTCGCTACTCTCCTCAGGGATGCGAAGTGATTGGAGGAACCTCGGGATCGCCTATTTTAGAAAAGCACTCAAGATCTATTATTGGAGTCAATAATACAGGCAATCAAGACGGTTCTCGATGCCAGATGAACAATCCCTGCGAAGTGGATCGAGAAGGCCGAGTGACAGTTCAAAAGGGAATCAACTACGGCCAACAGACATATCTTTTCTACGAATGCCTTACTGTTGATTTTAAATTGGATTTGAATATTCCAGGCTGTCAGTTGCCTCAGTAGTTTATGAAATTGCAGAAATGAGCCGATTCGAACGGCTGCCGCCGCGATGCCCTTAACGTGAGGGTTCTTTTCCTTTTGAGATGGTTGGGATGAGCAGATTCGAACTGCTGACCTCCACGATGTCAACGTGGCGCTCTAACCAACTGAGCTACACCCCAAAAAAAGGAAAACCCAATTTTTATTAAACTCATAACTTTGTCAAGACTTTCTCGCAAAGCAAAAGGTTTACTGAGAGTCCTCTAAACCATCAGATATAGGATCAAAAGCGGATGGATAAACCTTTTCGCAAAAATGAGGATGAGTTTTCTCTTCAAATTGTTCACTAAAATTGTGACACCAGAGCTGAAATTCCTGCATAAGACTAAGATGCGAATTATAGTTAATTAATGAATCAAATGACTCCTTTTCTTTTCCACAGGAGCGAATGAATTGAAAATCCGAAAGCTGATTGCTCACATTGATCGAAAGCCCATGAAGAGCTACTCCTTGTGAGACCTGAAGACCAAAATAGGCAATTTTTCCACGATCTGTGTAGACACCCGGCTCTTCAGTTCCCGCCCAGGCACGAACACCATAGCGAGCTAAATACTGAACCGTAGCGCGCTGCAACATACAGACATAATCTCGAACACCAATGTGCCAATGGCGAAGCGGCAAAATAGGATATATCACCAGCTGCCCAGGGTTATGTAGGGTAGCCTGTCCGCCTCGCCTGACAGGCACTATATCATAGCCCTCTAATGATAAAAGATCTTGAGGCATCTGAAGATCTTCTATCACGCTCCCTCGCACGCCCAAGGTAATAACATTTGGATGTTCCAATCCAAATATAATAGCTTTTTCCGGGTGAGCCCGTACTTCTTCTGCCGCCTCAAATTGCTTTTGCAGCATCTGTTGGTAGCTTACAACACCGCACCACTTTGTACGCCAAAATTGAGAAGAATTCATGGATGCACCATAACGGTCCCTGACTAGCGAGTCTACAGTTTTTATGGCTCTTTCTGCGCGGACAGATCCACGTCCTCACGAAAGCGATAAACCACTTCAGCATCTAGGTCTTTCCAAGAATTATTGACTTTCTTTTTGGGCTTGACTCTACCTACATAAGAACGCAACTCCTTGCTCGATTCATCAAATGTAAAATAAACCGGATCAACAAGGGCTGATATAATAAAACTTGAGGGTTTCATTTTGATCAGCAGACTGCCTTTTTTCTCTTTCTGAGTTTGTCGTTTTAGGCTAAAGCCAACTGTTTCCAGGCGATGAGGAACTGCAAAACGTATATCGATCTCTTTACCCGCTTTTAAAGGTTCCCAGTTTTTATGAACAAAGCGAACAAGCGACAAACCTGTCACAAAGTTTCCTTTTAATGCTTCATCATCTTTTTTTACTTTTCCCTCAACACTCCATTCGAAGAGAACGCGATTCATAACGACCTTGATGAGCCCCTCCGCTTTGGTCTGAAAAGACTTTTCGACAAACGATTCAACTTGACCATTTGAGAATCGAACCTCTTCTTCCACAGCCAATTCCCCAGAGGGATCGAAAAATTTTACAGTTTCTATTTCTTTTCCTTCAGAAACTCGTCTTTCAAATTGACTGGTGAAAAGAAGTTTTTTCCTTTGAGATTTCATCTCATAAATAGAAGAACCGATTATTTCACGACCATGACTCATTGGAATGAATATGAGCAAAGATAAAAATACAGAGATTAAAAGCTTCATTAGTCACTCCTTAAGAAAAAATAGGAAATTTGACTTATTATATTTCCTAACATAACAACTAAGCAACCTCTACCGTAACTCTAGAAAATGAACAGTGTACCTTATTGATCAGTCCATAAATATTCAGACAAGTTCGCACAGATTTTACTTAGATTTGAAAGAGTCGAAGTAAATAGGTCCGAAGCGTATCCACTGTGATACGTTGATGTCCTATTTACTGAGAATCTTTCAGAGATGGGTGAAATATGTGATGAAATTGTCTGAATATTTATGGACTGATTAATAAGAGTCTGGAAAAACTCACCTCAGTTGCCTCTAGCGGTTGAATGCAATTACAATAATGACAACAAGGAAGGGTCTCATGAAAATCTATTTATTCAGTTTCTTCACTGCATTCTCACTCCTCGGGGGATGTGGACAGTCACAAAAAAAAATAGAGCTTGCGAAACCGCTTCCAGATCAACTAACAGTAAACGACATCCCTCTTATTCTAAATGGTTCAGGAGTTAAAATTGCAAGTAAGTTTGGACTTTCTGCGAAAATCTATCGTGCAGGCCTTTATTTACCAGAAAAAAACAAAGAAGGCGCAAAAGTTTTGGAAGACCCTAAACCCAAAACTATTTTTATGCGTTTTGTTTTTCAAGCATCCCGAAAAGATGCAGAGGAAGGGTGGGAGAGAGCCTATCTTCACAGTTGTTATTTAGATTGCAATGAAACCCACAAGGACTTGAAAGCCTTTTTTGAACTTCTACCTGAAATAAAAGTGGGACAGGTTTTAACCCTTCACTTTTTATCGGATCGCCTTCAGATCTTTTTAGACAACCAGAAACTAGGTGAAGTCGTCTCGACGAATTTTAGTAAAAATCTTTTAGCTATTTTTATCGGGTCAAAGGTTCTTGATGAAAAGTTCAAAAGGCAACTCTTAGGGCAGATTCAGCAAGCAAGATAGCACTCACTGTATACATTTAAAATTGTCATAGTGATTTTTTCTTTTCTATAAAGGATCCCTTCAATCTTGAGGCTCAGGCAAGCGTGAAGCGCTCCCCGAAGGGGATGCCTGCAAAGCAGGAGCTGTGCCCAAGATTGAAGGGATCCTTTATAGAAAAGAAAAAATCACTATGCCAATTTTAAATGTATACAGTGTGTGCTATCTTGCGAAACATCGCCCGGCAGATCGCGTTAATAAACTTCCACACGATCATTTTCTTTAAAACCAGATCCTGAATGAACAATTGCGATGGCGCCGTCTTTTCCAAAATAACTAACTACCTCTATCGTGCCTTTCATTCTTCCTGGCGCACGCCCCAAAAAGACACCGCTTTCTGGGTCAAAAACCTCTTCTCCTTCTTCGGTAATTTTCAAGACATCGCCTATCTGAATCCCTGACAGCCGGCCCGCATTAACGAAAATACGTTCGCCAGAGATCAGAGCCACTCGCCCCTCCCAAGAAAGCTTTTCCACTGATAGAGCAATCTTTTGGATAGCTCCCCAAAAAGCTTTTCCTACCGCTTTTTGCACTAAATGAGGATCTTCTTCTAAAAATCGGTCACTGTAAGAGTACTCGGCAACTCTTGTTGTTTCCGCTTCCACGGTGGCTTCTCGAACTTCATCCATAATAATTTTGCCACTCTTTGCAGATACAACGCGAATTCGGACCGCGGTAGTGATTCGTGCCGTCAATTTTCGAAACAGCCCCACAGAGTCACTCACTCGCTTGGCCTTAACTTCCAATATCTTTCCCTCAACCAGTGCCGCGACCCCCATGGAGCTGGATAACGGAGCTAAGGCTTCTAAATCATAGTTATTACTCTCGTTCACAAACTGACCAACATCTTTAGAAAAGTCATTTGGACTTACAAGAACAAAGTTTCCTGTTCTTTGTAACGTCCCAACAACAGTCAGACGAGCTCGCTCCCGAACTCTTTGTGATCGATCTGTCTTAGCATCTAAAAATGGCAATACAACGATTCGATGCCTTAAACGTCCGTCATTTGTTCTTGGAGCTTGAAAAGGTACATTTTTGGTCTGAAGAGGATTTTGTCTTGTTGGCTGCGGCGAAAAAAGAGAACAAGAAGATAAAAACAAAAACGATAATATCAGTAGCCATCTCATAGATTTAGCTTAGCAAAGCTTTCTTCTAAACACTACTTGATGAGCCCTCGGAGCTAAAAAATCAAGACTCCATCCCGACCATAGTCCATTTCATTTTATCGTAAAGGTTAGACCAAAATTTTGAATCTCTCCGATTCCCAGCTCCAATCCAGCAAGATTCTTTCCCGTAAGACGCTTAGCTAAATCATCGACAGAAAGATTGGAGTCCATCTCAAAAACCACTTGATCAGGGCCAAAAAAACGTTCTTTCATGCTCTTTACATACCGCAAACCGATAATTTCTTTTTTTAAATTTTCCAGCTGAGCATAGCTCAATCTTTTTCCTACAAAAGCGACTTTCAATAAAGAAGCATCAAAGATCCCTTTCTTCCAAGCCTCTTTCAGCTGCTCTGTCAAATCCCTTGAAAACTTATCCACTTCTTGAGTCAATTTGGTCTTAACGACACTCTTATAAGACCCCATCCCTGTTTGATAAGATCGAATGACCTCGCCAACAATACGTCCACTTCCGGTATGAACAGCAACGAGCTCAACATCAACCTTGTAGGTATCGGCGATCTTCTTTTCTTGATTCAGCTCAATATTTCCCAATATCACAACAGAGGCTCCCAATAAGAATCCCAAATTCAAGGAGTCTTCTTTCCGTAATTTGCCATTCCTAAAAATTTCCGGCACGGACTGATTCAGTCCAAACCGTATTGGCTTAAATCCAAAAAAACCTCGCTGAAACAGATCATAGTTTAGCTGCTTGTGAACCATCTGCATCAGCCCTTTAATGTAGGCTGTTTCCTGGTTGGATTCTTGCACCCACCACGAATAACTTTGGGCACTGACCTTGTCACTGATAGAAACCATGGGCAGCACTTCCGGAGGGCCATCTTCACTATACAAAAGCCCTTCTTTTAAAAGCATATTTTTTAAATTTGTAACCGAAATCTTTAAGTCAAACTCCATGGAAAGCTTTCCAGAAGATGCTTTCACAGGACTATTTTTAATCAATAGACCATAACGGGAAGACTGTTGCACGATCTTGGTTTTAATAAGATTGGAGTTCTTTAATGTCTTAGACTCACCAATAAGTTCCGTGACATACTTCAACGTGACGTCTTCAATCGCTTGCCCAGTCATTTCTTTAATAGCCCGTCCCCGATCCGCGATGCTGCTTGTACCGACTATATGCGCCTGCACAATCTCATCAGCAAATGAAGGACTGATAAAACAAAAAACGAGAACAGCAACAATCCATAGAAACTTCACGAACACACCTCTTTTGACTAAGACTATCAAAGGTCGACCACAAGCAAAAGCCTAAATGCGTCTGATGAACTGAGACAGCGTCTAAAGAAACACTCTTTAGGAAGATAAGAATTTCCGCAGATAAAAAACACCTCTTAAAAAAAGGGGTTTTTGTTTAATTGTAAATTACTAAAACAATTCATTGAATCAGCCCCTATTGAAGCTGAACAGGCTTAAAATCGACCTCTAAATCAAGGCCTTCGGGCTCAGAACTCAAATCTAACTCACGACCAAGGTAAATTCCATTTCGCGACGAATCATAACTCCAACCCTTTTGGGGATCTTCGGGAATGATCACCTTACCATACTTAACTGTGATCGTCCCCTGTGCA
>JAGRAG010000231.1:8761-12666 GCA_020435025.1 Bdellovibrionales bacterium
ATAAACATACCGATTCTTCTTGCTAAGTCATCACCTAAGGCCGCTAACTTCTCGCCGTAATCCTCAGCGCACAGGCTAAAAGTATTATTCCCCTGACCTTCACTAATTAGATCCATAAATCGCTCTATTTTCTGAGGCTCTTTGGAAGAATCGTCTCTCTGGCAGCTTCTGTCTCCTGAAGGCACAAAAACTCCATAGCCGATAAGTTTTGAGGAGTCGTTGTTCTTTAACTGCAATAACTCTTCATAAAGTGCCACAGCACTAATATCACTTTGATCAACGGCATCAGTGATAAATACTAATGCTAAATAGGCCTCTTCTCGATAAAATCCTTGGTTCGGTCCAGTCAACCTATCGGGTGTAAAAAAATTATGAACTGGAGCAAAAACAGTTTCAATAAAATCTCCACTAGTTCCCAACTGAATATTAGAAGCCAACCGAGCCTCGCGAAGAGGAGTTGTCTTAGTAATAAATCGGGGAACACCTTGCAAGACCCCGGAACCACCTCGCGTGCTTCCAGTTGTGGCTAAAACTCCCAAATGAAGGTCTAACAACTGATTTGCAAATATACCCTTCGTTAAAAGGGAAACATTTTTCGCTAAACGCTTTTGATGGTTATCCATACTTCCCGAGTCGTCGACAACAAATAAAACGTCCAACATGGGTTTAAAGACAAGCTTTACATTGCCAACCTTCTGGCGTTCCTGTTTGACTTTAGGCTTTTTTAAATCAAGAAGGTCTCCGGGTTCCGCACAACTGACCAAAAAAATAGGCACAAAAACCAACGTGAAAAGAGCTGTGAATAGATTCATACCTTACCTCTTTGCTTGACAACCTTTTTTAATATCCACTTTGTAGTGTGAGATTTCATCGAACCAAAGCTCACCGTCATAGGGAAAACGCAGTCTCTCTCCAGTTTTCGCACCAGTACTTCCTAAATGTTCCGCCACCTTTTGGCCGCTTTCCTTAGCCACCCTCTCAGCTAAGGAAATCTGTTGTAAGACCTCCGCTTCGACGATATGCATTTTCTGCAATATTTGACCTATATGGGTCACCTCTTCCGCAGCGCTTTTTTCTAAATGTGAATAAATAGACGCTCGCTGCCCCTGCACTCGCTGAGACATCTTGGCCTTAAACTGCTCCAATGCCGCTTGAAAGCCAACCTTTGCGCTTCCTCCCTGCAAGGAACGGGAGTAGAGTTGACCGGCAATCCTTTCCTCCTCTAAAAGTGCCTTTAATGTTTCAACCTTTTCAACCAGCAAATCATCTCTTGAGACATACTGTGGCAGAACTTTGGCATCATCTTTTAGAGCCATTAGACTCGTTTTACCGGAAAAAAGTGTCTCTATCAGACGATCAGAAGCTGGCTGCTTACCATGTTGGCTGAGCTTCGACAGCACAACCACTCGTTGACGAAAGTGGGTTTTAAATCTTACTAAAGTCTCGGCCACTGCCGGGTAGTCGCAAACTTTCAGTTGAGCCAAGGATCGTAAGAAAAGTAACTCGGGACCTATATAAGCTGAAAACTCAGGCAGAATAACTCCTTGAGTGACAGCTAAAGTGTTTTGAGGCTCACCTTTACGAATAAAACTCCAAGCCTTTTCTTCTTGCGCTACAAACCAATACTCAGAAGTTCTAGGAACTTTATCGTAGTAAGTGATTGCTGGAGCAAGGTAGCCACTTTCAAACAGCATTCGTGCCGCAGTGATATACAAAAGCCCTTGATCGACAACATTCTGATCCGACTTGATCAAATGAGCTAAAACCTTACCAGCCTTTTCCGTATCACCATTAAGAGCTAAACCTAAAACCATCTGCCACTCTATCCAGTATCGCTCTTGAGTGCCGACCTTGGTTTTCTTAAGCAGCTCATAAGTCTGATTGATTTTAGCAAGGTTCTGTTGCTGATGAGCGCGGACCATCACTTCAATTTCAGTTTCAAAAATATCTGTCCAGCTCTCCTGCCACTTTATCTCAGCTTGCTTCCACACCGAATTTTCAACAGGAAGCTCTAACTTGATAACCTTCATTAGAGATGGCAATACCTTGCGAGGTTCTTGGATCGTAAATAGGTTTTCAACTCCCATTACTGGTAATTTGTTTTTCACCAATAAATAACCAAACAAAGCAACACCCGTTGGAGTTCGAGAAAAAGAACTCTCGTCGAAAGCTGGCCACCACTGAAAAAGAGCCTTTTCATAGTCACTATTTTGTAAAAAACCAAAAAATATATTTTGTTCGGCTGTCGCCTTGCCGACAGATTTTCGAAGCGCTTCCGTTAACTCATCTCTTTCCTGAACGATAGACTCACTTTTCTTTGATTCTAAAATAGAAAGCAGATCATCGGCTGACACCGCAAAAGAAAACAACTGAATGAACAGGACGGTCGAGAGTAAAGTTTTTTTCATCATAGCATATATCCAAGTTGAAGACTTCCCACACCAATCTCTTTTTGAAAACTGTCGCCATTTAGTCGAGAAACCTCATAAGTTTCATAACGAAACTCGACCCGTGCCGACAAATGTTGAGAAAGCCACATTCCCATTCCAAGTCCACCCATATAGATTCCCGATTCACTTCTTCGCAGCTTCGCTTGCCCGGCACCAACCATTCCGTAGATGTCAAAATGCAAAATCCCTTGATTAAAAAAGTTCACCTTTCCATAAATTGGATAGTAACTCACTGTTGCCATTGACTTTTCTTTCAGCCAATCCATGTCAGGGACACCACCTTCTCGATTGTCTGTATCTATAGCCATCTGAATACTTCTTTCCGCCGCTTCTGTTAGCTCATTAAATCCATACTCATACTTTAGGCCAAAGGACCATCGTGGATTTAAGTGAAACTGATAGTTCACTCCAGCGGATCGAGCTTTAACATAGCTATCGCCATCTAATACCGATGCAAATTCACCTAAAAGCTCATGGCGAAGGCTGCGAGACACCACTCGGTTTTGTACAATTTCGATATTCTTATCCGGCTCCAAAGCCTTCGCTTTTTGGTACAAAATATCATTTCCACCCAAGGTATCAAAATCTTTTAATAGGCCACTTTCACTAACTGCTTTTTCTACATTACCACCTTTATCAACTTTGGGAGACTCCGCAGTGGCACCTTCAGCTACAAGAAAGATTGTACAAATAAGAAAGATTAAATTTTGAGGTTTCACTCTAAGCCCCCTTTGCTACCACTTCCAAGACTAGATGTTCCCGCAGGTTGAACGGCAATTCTTCTCATCACTTTAAACTGACGATTGTCTCTTGGTTCGTAGGGATTCTTGACGGTCGCAGAAATATGAAAATCATAACGACCCTCATCACCAACCTGCAGCACCCTATTCACCGTGCAGTGAATTCGTCGAAAGCCTCGCACAACGGTATTACACTTACAATCATTGACGAAAACTCCGCCACAAGTGAATTGATTTAACTCAACTTTTTCATCGATGCTCGCATTAGGTCCACCCGTTATATCCACTACGGATTTTGGAGAAAACACATCAAAATTAAAAACCAAATGCTCCCCCACTTTCGCTTCAATATCACTATCCCAAGTAATGACTGGCTCAGAAACCCTATTAACTACCTTAAGATCTACTTTCTCAGTGAGAGACTTCACACCAAAACGACTTATAGCCACAATGCCAAACTGAAAGTCATCCACACCGCGAACCACATCTTGATCTCTTAAATCCAATGCTAACTTAAAAGTCCACAAACCATCTTCGCCTGTGTCTTCTTCTGGTAAAACTTGCAACTGCTGAAGGTAACTGGAAAGATCCCTTCGACCACGGACGATGGGTACAAAATTGAGCTGTGGCGCTCGTCCCTCTGGCTTTTCATTATAAACTTGTTTTACGGAATTATCATCTAAGACCTTTACGTCAAAGAGCAAAAACTCTCCTT
>JAGRAG010000232.1 GCA_020435025.1 Bdellovibrionales bacterium
TAGACTTCTGGTTATGCAGAAGCTTCAAATTCTATTAGGACTTCCTGAAAAGATCTCTCCTTCTTATCTCTTTACTCAACAGGTCGAGTTACCCATTGAAGTGTCAAAAAAATCAACCATAGAAGGCCTCTCTGAAACAGCGATTATCATTAGAAATCCCGTCCCTTTAAAAGCTGAAGTCAACAGCCATATCTATTTTACAATCCCTGAAGGAATGCCCTACGCTGGAACGGTCTTTAACATCTATGGCAAAACCTTTCACTCGGAACCTCACCCAGAGCTTCCCAATTGCTATTTGGTCTATATTAGTTTTTTTGGAATGTCCCGGGACCTTTCGACAAAACTTCGTGCAATTCTCAACCGAGTACCTCGCTATCAGTATTTTAAAAATTCCGAAATTGATGACTTTCAATTCGATCCCCGAAATATTTTTGTGACTGAGGATCAAAAGAAAATTCGCAATATTGTCGTGTTAGATCTAGAACGCCAGCAAGCAGTAACGACTGCAGAAACTCTAAAGCGAGAGATCGGCAATATCGAGTGCTTTGCCTGCAATTCTTACTTTCGCTTTTCCGAGGCTCATTTTGTATCTGACTCTGACAGAGAAATGGGACAACCCGCACGACAAAGTGACTTTCCTGCACCGGAAGTCGTTTTCACTATCACCAGTGAAAATTGGGACCTCAAGATCCCGCCATCGAACCTTGCAGCCACGGATGAATTTCTAGGCCACAATGTTGCTACTCTCTTTGCTCAACCGGATGCCTGGCGGAAACTCTTTGAAGACCTTTACCATGCCAATATTCTTTCTGAAACATTAAGAGCTGCTGAACTAGAAAAAATGCTCAAAACAGAAATTGAAGCCCAGCATGCAAATGGACAAAGCCTCGTTTTGAATCTAGAAGCAACGCAGAAGTCAGATGGCTTGGAGCTGATTTTCCGCCCACCAATGGCTCAATCAGAGAGGGGAAAATTTAAAACTCCCTTAAGCCGCATCGATGCCATTGTTATCAATAGTCACTTAATCCCGACAGATGTTGAAGGATGGCTAGAAAGACTGACTGAGAAAATCAAAGATAGCCGACTCAATACAAGAATTCCAAAAATCATTATTATGGCCGATAGCAATGAAACCGATCTCTCACCTATACGCTGCCTCAATTTGCCATTTTACGCTTATATTGATTACCCAATCAATCCAAAGCAGCTTGTTTTTAGTGTCACTCAGGCAACGGGATCTACCTTTTCTCGCTACACGGTTTCTAATCTAAGATATGCTGACTTGCGGATTCCCGTGTTTCTGGCAAAGCATGCACTATTAGAGGGCCTATCAGAATTTGGCGCCAGCATTAGATTAGCACAACCCCTCGCCGATGGAGCCCTCCTTTATCTTCACGGAGCTATTTTTGACAGCGCTCCGGGAGGCCATCTAGCAGCCCGTTTTTACCTCACAGAACCTCATCCAGAAAATAAAAACTATTTTAAATGTCACTTTTTGTACTACGCCATCACTGACGCCTTTTTAAAGTACACTAGAAATTATATTCGAGAGCAATACACTTCTGGTAAAACAGAAGCCGCCCCATAAACAGGAGTCCTAAGCGGCCACTAACTTACAGCCACACTCCATACAAAACTTCTGTTCTACTTGAATCTCCGTCGCACAGTCCGGGCACTTCATTCCTCCATCTTCCGACAGGGATTCCGGCTGAGTCATATCTACAAACCCCTTCTCGTTCCATTGATCCAACTCTGAAATGAGATTCCAAAACGAAGAAATCATTCGAAACTCTTCTTTGTCAAAAGAAAGAAACACACCATCGTCGCGTGTGGCTCTTTTTACAAAAAGCCCTTTTTTTTCTAATAAAGAAAGTAAGTTTGAAGTTAAATCAAAACGAAATTGCGATTTCAAATCCTGCAACAGCTTTTGGTACTCTAAATGAACAGCACCCCTTCTATCCGCTTCTTGATCTTCCGCGAGTTTAACAAAGGCTTCCGCCACCTTTCGAGCCATGGAGTCAACATAGAGAATCTCCGCTTTCCCGCCTTTGAAATAATTGTACTGATAGAACTCTGCAAACTGCTCTACAAACTCGACATCGTGAATACAAATTTCATCTAAAACCTCTACCGCTTCATCCTCCTCAGAAGGAACAAAGTGCATTGAGGCGTACCCCAATTTCGTGAGCACCTCGACAGCCCCTTGGACTCTTTGCAAGGATTCCAAAAACATTCGAGTTGCAAACACCTTTACTGTTGACCACTTCAATACCAAGCCGTCTTTTGCCCACTTTGATTCTTCCTTTTTTGCACTCATCGTATGAACCTGGGGCTGTGAATCATCATTCTTCTGAAAAACCTCACCGGAATGACGAGAGACAAGATTTAGTAAGGTAAACACGCGAGGTGTCAGTTTTTGTGGGATGGGAGCCGTATCACTTTCTAGAACATATCCTTTCACCACACTTCTCTGTCTGCGCACTTCGTCGCCCAACCCTTTAACAAGAAGTTTGACTCCACCGGTAGCAGCTTCGACTTGATCTTTTAAAATATTTGCTGGTAGTTCTAAGACTCGAACTTCTGAAGCCGCAACCGCACTGTAATTGGCCTTCCCATTACCAATAGCTCCTTGCTCTCCTAAGAGTTGTGATGGTCCGACTTCTTCCAATTGGACGCTTCTTCCTGAGCGTTCAATGATGAGATGCACACGTCCCGACTGAACAACATAGACCTTATTCAGAGAATCCCCTTCTTTAAAAAGAAACTCTCCTTTTTTATATCTCTGCCCCTGATCCATTTTGGCTCCTCCACACCTCTATATATCGGCGCTCCGGCGATGGAATTTTATGTCCCTTCCCCCTTTTTGCTGCTTAGCGATTTTTTTATCTGGACCAAGCGCCGGGAGTGAATTTATGGTATGACTGAGCAAGAATGCCGGGTGATAAGTGAGGCGATTATGAATGAGATTTTGATAGCGGCGACCATGGCTTTCAGCGTCGGTTTAATGAGTGTAATTATTGCGCGGAAAGTCTATCAGACCCTCCAGAAGGCTGAAGCAAAAAAAGATGCGGAGCGTCTAATTCGTGAGGCTGAAGAAAATAAGGCCTCTCTGATGCAAGAAACAGAGGAATCCGTAGCTCTTTATGAAAAGCAGCTCTTTAAGCGATCAGAAAAAGAGATCCAGAAGATTCAAGCCAATGCGGACAAGATTGAAAAGATCGTTCGCCAGCGAGAAAGTGAATTTCAGTCTCAAATTGATAAACGTTATAATAAATATTCTCAAAGCATGGTGATTCACAGGAAGCAGGCGGATCAATTAGCCTTGAAACAAAGGCGACTCGATCAGAGAATAGAACAAGTACAACAGATTCAACAAAATTATATAGACCGCCTACTAGATAAAACAAACCTTTCAAAAGAATCGGTTCTAGAAAAGCTCAATAAAGAGCTCACGAATAAGGCTCGAATTGAAAGTCAAAAAACCGTGCAACTCATCGACGAAGAAACACAACTCAATGCAGATC
>JAGRAG010000233.1 GCA_020435025.1 Bdellovibrionales bacterium
CCATCTCTAAGGAGATTTGCAGTCCAGTGCCTAGCCACTTGGCTACGCCACCCCTGATCGGTTAAGACGACCTATAAAACCAGAATCTCTGCAATGTTTCAAGCAGAACTCAATGGATATTAAAGATTTACGGGGTCGGAGGAAGCCAGCGAGGGGATTCCTCGACCAGGGACTTTTCAAACTCCAGTGCTTCGCGCATCGTTTCACGGTAACGGGCCGCCATTTGCTCAAATTTAGGAAGCATTTCGGCATCGCCTCCTTGGACCTTTTCGTTCAAAGACTCAGCGACTTGGTAAATGGCACTGTCTTCTTTTTGGATGTGATCATTGAGAAAGGCGATGTATTGATAAAGATTTGATTTTATTGATTTTTCTAAATTCGCTTGGCCACTTTTAAACAGAGCTAAGTCGGTCTCAATCTTTTCTAACAAAGTCCGACCAATTTCATGCTCTTTATTCATACAAAGAACGGGGCCATCTTCATTCAAAAAAGAATCCTTATCCTGCATCCAGGCAAAGTAAATCTCTTCTTCTTTAAGGTGGTGGAACTCATCGACATACTTGTGAAAAAAAACAAGGGTGCTTTCAACGCTCCCAAGGACGCCCGTCAAAGGAGTTTCTAGAAGATTGGCCAAGACCACTAAGCGCCTTAGTATCGTCTGATGCTCTTCCATTAAAATAGCGGTACAGATCATGCTTTTTCCTTTTTGAGCCATTCATATACCAGGATCTTGAGGTTGGAAAGCGACAAATTCCCTATTCGGGCTTGAGTCTTCCTGGGGGACCGTGTTTGAATGCCGTTATGGATAAGGAAGGGGCACGGACCGAACACACCTGCTTATTGACGTTGAGTTTAGCTCGAGAACTCAACCAATTTCCTATGGAGTCCTCGTTTTTTCAGTTCCTCAATCAACGAGAGTGCCCTGAGCTTTCAGATTATTTAAAGCGCCTGAATCAGGTTTTACAGCTTAGTAAAGAGACTTTTAAAGATGCCTATAGCTATGGACAGATCCTTTCGAAGCTTTGGATGGTCGATGCCCTTTATGGATTGCTCCCTCGTAGCCGTCGGTACAATGTGGCCATTCATGGTGGCTGGATCGGGATGACGGCGACCTTGCTTTTTTGGCGGATGAACGATTTGATTGAGAAAATTTACTCATTTGATAAAGATTCCCGTTGGGCCCCAATTGCTGATGAACTCAATAAATATTACACCGCCGATCACTGGCGCTTTAAGTCCTCAACCCTTGACGTCCTTGATCTTAAAGAGCCAACTTACGAGTTTGTGACCCACCGGCATTCAGGTCAGGAGATTCGATTGAAGTTCCAACCAGATATCGTGATCAATTCTAGTTGTGAGCATATGGAAGACTTTAAGGGATGGTATGACGCCCTTCCTACGAAGACGTTACTGGTTCTTCAGAGCAACAATTATTTTCAAGGCCAAGGGCATATCAATTGCGCTTTGGATTATGAAGAATTTGCTTTAAGCACGCCCATGCAAGATCTCTTTTATGAGGGGGTCTTAGATCTAGATCGTTATCAAAGATTTCTTCGTATCGGTATCAAGAAATAGTCCTAATTCAGGGAACTTACTTCTCATTTCATCCGTATTGACTTATGGTAAATAAGAGTCCAAAAGATGTAGGACGTTAGGAAAGGCTAGACTCGAGAGGTTTTCATGTCGGCGGAAGAAAAAGAGAATAATAAACCAGGGCATTTTATTAATACGATCATCGATAAAGATCGCGCTAATGGCAAACACGGTGGTAAGGTCCACACTCGATTTCCTCCAGAGCCCAATGGCTACCTTCATATTGGCCACGCAAAGTCTATCTGTCTTAATTTCGGACTGGCCGAAGAATATGGCGGTCCTTGCAATCTCCGTTTTGATGACACCAATCCAGAAACAGAAAAAATGGAGTACATTGAGGCGATTAAAAAAGACATCAAATGGTTGGGGTTTAATTGGTCAGGTGAGATTTGTTACTCTTCGGATTATTTTCAAAAATTATACGAACTCGCTTTACAGATGATCGATGAGGGCATTGCCTATGTCTGTGAACTCACGCCAGAACAGACGCGAGAGTACCGCGGAACTTTAACGGAACCAGGTAAGAACAGTCCCTTTCGAGATCGAACTCCTCAGGAAAATCGAGAACTTTTTGAAAAGATGAAAGCCGGAGAGGTCGAAGAGGGCAAGATGGTGTTGAGAGCCAAAATAGATATGAGTGCTTCAAACATCAATCTGCGCGATCCCATTATGTATCGAATTAAGAAAGCCCCCCATCCTCGTACCGGTAGCGCTTGGAACATCTATCCCATGTATGATTGGACCCATGGTCTTTCGGATTCCTTTGAGGGCATCACGCATTCAATATGTACTTTGGAGTTTCAAGATCACAGACCTCTTTATGACTGGTATCTTGAAGCTACCCATGTTCCACATCGCCCACAGCAGATTGAATTTGCCCGCTTGAATTTAGATTATACAGTGATGAGTAAACGAAAGTTGATTCAACTGGTTGAGGACAAACATGTTCATGGCTGGGACGACCCACGGATGCCCACTATCATAGGAATGCGTCGGCGGGGCTATAGTCCCAAGGCCATTCGTGAGTTTTGTGATCGGATAGGTGTTACCAAAAAAGACAGTTGTATCACCATGAGCACTCTGGAATCTGTCGTACGAGAAGATTTAGACGAAACGTCTCCTAGAGCCATGGCTGTTTTAGATCCCATAAAAGTCACCATCACCAATTTCCCTGAAGGAGAGGTGGAAAAACTCAGTGCTCAGATTCATCCCAAAAAAGAAGAGATGGGTCGGCGAGAGATTCCCTTTACTAAGGATATTTATATCGATCGAGAGGACTTTATGGAAAACCCACCAAAGGGGTACTTTCGACTTTCTCCCGGGGGACAAGTTCGTTTACGATACGCCTACGTGATCACTTGTGATGAAGTTATTAAAGATGATCAAGGCCATGTGGTTGAACTGAAATGTACCTACAACTCGGATACAGGTGGCGGGAAAACTCCTGAAGGCATGAAGAAGGTCAAAGGAATCATTCACTGGGTTTCAGCAACCGAATCCTTAAAATCGGAAGTCCGCCTTTACGATCGCCTTTTTAATGTTCCCAATCCTTTAGGAGCTGAAAAGGACTACTTGGAATACATTAATCCAGAGTCATTGATCGTCAAAAAGAACGCCTATGTCGAATTGTCCATGCACGGTGCTCTTATGGGAGAGCACGTTCAGTTTGAGCGAGTGGGCTTTTTCTGTGTCGATTATGATACCACGGAAGAAAATTTAGTCTTCAATAGAACTGTGACCTTAAAGGACGCTTGGTTGAAGCAAAACAGTGGAAAGTCGTGAAAACCCGAAGCTTCGGGTTTTCACTCCGATTTGGTTCGGACGAAAGTTCCTAGATCTCGATCTTTTTTCACATTGGGTAAGGGAAAAAGCTCTCCATGAAAAGAAATATAGATTCCTGGCTGAACCAGATGCGAAGCCATCAGAGCTTCAATTACATTTTGTGTGGCATCGGTGTCTTCAAAGCCCATGGGGCGCATGGCACCGGTAAAAATAATGGGGACCGGAGGGACAGGACAGGTTTCATGAAATAGAGTGGCCGTTTCCACCATGGTGTCTGTTCCATGAAGTATCAAAATAGGATGTCCGAGCACCAGATCGCTTTCCACTCGTCGCCAGATAAACTCCCTATCTGCTCGGCGCATGGCCAGCGAGTCTTTGTGGAGGACTTCGGTGACTTCAATCTCAGTATGAGGCAAGCGAATCTTCTTAAGTAACTTCTCTTTTAATAATGACTCACGATTTGAAAGGGACCCATCGAACTCACAATACGATTTTTCAATGGTTCCACCTGTGGTGTAGATTAAAACCTTCTTCATCAGCAAAAGCTCCCTATTAACA
The DNA here is from genome assembly GCA_020435025.1 of Bdellovibrionales bacterium. GTDB lineage: Bacteria > Bdellovibrionota > Bdellovibrionia > Bdellovibrionales > UBA1609 > JAGRAG01. The sequence goes on from JAGRAG010000233.1 coordinate 3,934, forward strand.
AGTATATAAATCTTATTTCTAGGAAAATAAAGGCGACAATGAAGGAGAGATGAAGAAATTGGCTTCCCCATTTTCGTTATGAGACGGAGGCGGATCAGCTTGAAACAAAGACCTAGATTTTCGTCAAGAAGTTCGACGTTATTTTCTAAATATTTGATTTTTTTGAAAAAAATCAGATTCTTTGAAACGATCTTCAGATGCTATGCGTCGAAAGAGAAAGTGAACGGATGAATGTAATGGACTCACTATTTTGTATTTCAAAATAAGACAAATTCAAAGGGGGAATTTGTGAGTCGGTTACATACTGTATTGTTTACGAGCGTGTTGTTAGTATCTATAGATACTGTGGCTGGAAACAGTGATGAGCCCACTATGTTTAAAGAAATCGAGGGTTGGGTCACATCTGCGGTCAGTGGCAAGTCCACTTCTCAACAACCTATGATTTATCGTAGTGAAGTTGTAGAGCAAAAAAGGCAATTGGCTAATGTTTTACAACCCGCAGCTCCCATAAATGAAGTGGCGGTGACAACACCCATTTCTACCGTTGCTCAAAGAAAAGCTCCTTTAACTTTCTTTGAAAGAGTAAAAAAAGAGGCTCTACAAGCTGTTGAATTCGCCAAAGAAAAAGTCGGTAAGTATCTTGATCAGAATGGGTTAGGAAACAACAAGGCTTTTGAGAAACATCAAAATAAAATGGCTAAGAAAACCAAACTTAAAGAATTAAATGAAAGTTTACCAAATTATCGTCTAGGAGGACAAAAAACTGTCGGGAACGACATTTTAAAAATTCAACAATCACTCACTCATTCGCGCTTCTCAGGTCCCCAGCCTGAGAAGCGCATCCCTTTATCAGAAAAGGATGCGAGTGATTCTTCTGTGGTCAGTGTAAAAATTAATCCAAATAAAATTGACGACTTAAGCATTGGATCAGAGCCAATCATTCCTCGAATTGAGCTGCCTGTTGAGAAACTTTTTGTTCCCTCAAATGGATATGAACTAGCTAAAAGATTGCGTTCCCCGCAAGCCTTTAATGACCAAAAGATTGAAGTATTAAAAACTCAGATGAAAGAAACGGTAAAACCTGAAGCTGTGGCTCGAAAAGAGATTAAGGTACCGCAAGCAGTTACAGACGAAAAACTTCAAAAGGTAGCTCTGCATCCAAATGGAGAGGAGTTTTCTTATGTTGATCAGGGTTTTTATTCGTTTAACAAAAATGAACTCGACTTATTGGCCGCGCAAATAATTAGAAATAATGGCTCTTGTCATATTACAACGGGTCTTTTTGATAAACTGCAAAAAGTCAAAGAGCTTAAATCGACGGTTCAGTTAGAAGTGGCAAAGTGCTCCTATCAGATGGGTCTTTACCGTCTGGCAGTAGAAAGTGCCGGGTTGGCTATTCGTCACAGTGATGTTGCCGTAGAGGCCCATAAGCTGCTTCTTAAAGACTATCCAAAATCCTTTGAAAGCGCGATTGCGAAAGCCATCTCTCATCGAGCTCCCGAAAAAATCTTCACTGTTGATGAGACGGGCCGTCACTACTATCAATTAGCAAAGCATCATTTTGATAAAGGACAATACAAAAAGTCTTTAGAAGAATCAGAAAAAATTCCATCCAACTCAAAAGATTTCAATGAAGGACAGTTTTTAAAAGCTGTTAACTTAGAAGTCTTAGAGCGAGAAAATGAAGCGATTCGTGTTCTGGTGGATCTTCAGGAAACGTTACAAAATAGAGACAGCAGTAATAAAGATTTAAAAATCATCACGGGCATCAATTTGTCGAGAATCTACTATCAAAAAGGCGACTTTAAAAAGGCCTACATGGCACAGCTTGGAATCAACAAGAACCACAATCTTTGGATTCGAGCGATGATTGAACAAGGATGGATCCAGATTTCAGCTGGAGACTTTTCAGGAGCGATTGGAAACATGTATTCCATACAATCACCTTATTTTAAGTCGGTTTATAAGCCTGAATCTTATGCCATTCGAGCCATTGGGTATCTAAGTATCTGTCAATATGGAGATGCCTACTCAAGTCTATCGATCTTAGAAAAGGAGTATCGTCCTTGGTTAGATTTAATGAAGAAATATCGCGGAACCCATGCCTCCGGAATCAAATATTATGAGACGGTAGCTAAGTATTTACGTGGGAAAAGTAGCGCCGTAGTTGACACACTTCCTCCACAGGTATCGAGAGAACTAGCGAGCCAGAAGTACTTTTTAAATATCCAAGCCGGTATTAATGAGCGCCTTGAAGAGATGGATCAGTGGAAGTTCATCAACTCCATGATATCTAAAGACATTGGTAAATTAAGATGGTACCGAAACAAAGCTCAAGAGCGTGTACAGAAACTGAAATTGCAGATAGCTAAGTCCAAAAAAGATAAGAGTCTGCTACCAAATGTTCCAGAGTGGAAGGGGTCTATAAATTCTGAATTGAGACTTATTGGTGCCCTTAATTTTAAAATCGATAAGTATGTGCAAGGTCAAAAACAGTTTGCTGTGATGGAAAAGCAAGAGAAAAGTCGCATCCGAAAAGAAGTAAGTGGATTGAAGCAAGCCTCTGGCAAGTTTTTAAAGAATCATATGACCGAAATGATTGCTGTACTTAATCAAGTTTTAGACAACAACGAATTTCTAAGATTCGAAATATTCTCTGGAAGCGGTGAGAACATCCGTTACAGAGTTTCGGGTGGAGCGGTTAAGGAAACTAAAAGAATTCCAGCACACATAAAACCTAAAAAACATCTAAGTTGGAATTTTGAAGGAGAGTATTGGGAAGATGAGATTGGTTCTTATAGATCGAATCTTGTTAATAACTGTCCTAAATCAGTTAAATATGTAAATTCAATGAATGAGTAAAAAGGGGTGATTCAAATGAGAACAATGATACTAATTTTAGCTTTCCTAATCATTGCGGCTATCCAGGCAAAAGCAGATGAAGCGGGTCAAGGAATAGCGCAACTAGAGAAAAATGTATTAGCGAGCGAAGGAAATTTGGAACAGTATGAAAGAAACCTCAAAACTTCACAGGAAAACGTGAAGCAAATGAAAGAGAGCTTAGCAAAGCTAAAGACTTTCATGGTCAATTTAGAGCAGTCAAATCAGGGGATTGAAAAAAATCAAGCGACCCTTGAACCTGTGAAAAATAAAGTTTTAGAACATATTAAGAATGAAAGAGTAGATATAGAAAGAGAGAAAAAGCAAATTGCCGAGGTTCAACAGATTCTAGATAAACTCAATAAACAACTTGCAGCGCGAGAGCTGAACGTCAAAGCTTATCAAGCTAAATTAGTGGAGATTGAAAAAGAAAGAGAAGGCTGGGCTGAGCAAAAGAAAAATATGTCGTCTTTGCTAACAACCGTGAAAGAGAAGATCACTACGGCGGAACAAGAAAAAGTCAAATGGGAAGGAAAGACAGATAAATATCAAACAGAAGTAGACAAGTGGAAAAACCAGGCGGCTCTTTCTAAAAAGCAATTGCGACACTATAAGAGATTAAGCGATTGATTGAAGTTTGTTTAAGATAAGTATTTTAAAATAAAAATAATTTTTCCGGTATGTAGGCTCAAATCAAAATAATAACTAGGAGTCTAGTATATGGGAAAAAGGACGTATAGTGCAGCCCTATCACTCTTCATGGCCTTAATGATAGTGGGTTGTGGAAATGAAAAACCAAGCTTTTCTTTGTTGCCGGATCAAGATGTTTTTTATCAAGATCTGAATAGCAAAACAACAGCGAGTAAAATTGATATTTTATGGGTTGTTGATAATTCGGGTTCGATGGAAACCTCTCAAACGAATGTGGCAAATAACTTCCAATCTTTCATTGAAAATTTTCAAACTAAAGATATGGATTTCCAGATCGCGGTGACGACCACCGAAGCCTATAAGTCGTTTTATGGACATGGGTCTTCTTGGTCTCGTTTCCGAGATGGTACAGATTCAACGAGCCATACGGGAGAATTTGTTCTTACGCCACTGACCTCAATGCTCACCGATACGTTTATGATCAATATTCAGCAAGGGATCAATGGAAACGGAAACGAGAGAGCCTTTCAAAGCTTTCGTGAGGCCCTCAACAATCCTAATAATTCTGGGTTTGTTCGCTCAGATGGGTTTTTGTCTATAGTCATAGTGAGTGACGAGGATGATTTTTCTAGGGACTCACAAGCATGGTCTGAAAACTATAATGTATCTGATATTCATCCGGTTCAAGACTATGTTGATTATTTAGATCAACTTACAAACTCTACTGAAGATGTTAAGAAGTACAGCGTTTCGGCCATGGCGATTTTTGACGAAGACTGTAGAGATGAGCTAAATCTGGAATGGACTGGGCGAAAGATTGGAATTCGATACGGTGAGTTAGTGGATGCCACCGGCGGAGTAAAGGGCAGTCTTTGCGGAGACTTTGCCTCTGAGCTCGATGTCGTTTCTGAAAATATCTTAAGTTTAGCGACTCAGTTTTATCTGTCTCGAATTCCCATCGTTGAATCCATTGTAGTGAAGCTTGATGGTCAGATCATTCCTAACACAGCCACTAACCCGGGCCCTCTTACAGGAGGGTGGGAGTACGTAAGTGAAACCAACAGTGTTGTTTTCAAAGGAGACTACATACCTCAAGCCGGAGCACAGATTCAAGTCGACTTTGATCCGGTTAGCTACGGAGGTTAAGTTGCGGACTCGGCATCTATTGAATTTTGCGATAGACTTGAGCTATGTTTCGCATCATCAAGTTTGTCGCAGTTATAGGAGCGATCGTTGTTAGTCTTTGTTCATTGGCTTCTTCAGAAGAAGAGCTATTGTTTTTGGAGGCTATGCAGTTAGTTGAGAAAAAAAATTACGTTGATGCTGAGTTGAATTTAAAGAAATTGGTTCGATCGAGTCCGAGAAATGGACTTTATTGGTTCAATCTTGGAAATACTCAGTATCTGCAAAAGAAGTGGAATCTAGCTAAGAAGTCCTACTGGAAGACGATCTCCCTAAAAGGGGAATTGGCACCTGTGGCTCGATTTTATTATGCAAAGGTTCAGAGAAATTTAAAATACATTGATCGAGCGGCTCTTCAACTGTCCTCTATAAGAGTCAATCAATTGCCCTCACACGTTCAAACTGCTGTGGAGAAGATGAAAGTAGAGGTGCAAGAGGAACTGTTGTCTAGATCGCACAGTGCTTATCAATTAAAGCAATATAGAACAGCGGAGAGATTCATTCGGCTGGCTGAAACATTGGGAGAGGATGAAGATGTCGCTGCCCTTAGGGATTTGATCAGCGAGATGCGAGGGAAGGTTGTTTCAAATTACAACGCAACTAGTAAGCGCCGGGAGTTGAGAGACAACGGGAATCGAAGCCTCTTTACCCTTGTGAGAAGTCTCAGTGAACGAGTCAGACATGAGATTCAAGCTCTTTCTGTTCAAGCGGAATTGGCTTTTGGGTGGAACACAAATATTGATGCAGACGGACCAGGTGACTCTCCTGAAGAGAATAGATCTCTCCTAGCTCAATTGAATTTCGATAAAAACTTTGTCGAAACTTCGGAGTTTGCATCCGATGTTAGGGCCTATTTAGGTGTCGAAGAATTTCTGCATCGTCGTGACAATCCCTTTGATCAACAGTCCGCAGGCGAGTCGATGTCTGTTTCTGTGGAAAGTATCAATCGGTGGATTCGGCACAGTGATAACTACTACATTATGCCTAAGATTTCGATGAACATGAATTCTGGAACTTACTTTTGGCAAAAAATGGAAGTGGGCTTTTCCTATGAAAAGAAACAGAAGTCTTCATCATACATAGCTGAATATCGTCTTTCCAAGTTAACTCCCTCGTCAGATGGAGCCAGTTACTTGGCTAGTGGAGAGCAGGTCCTCAACTTTAGTGCAGCTCATTTTTGGAGATTCTCTAGTTTTAGTTTTGGTTGGGAATTTCGCAGATATAGCGGTCAGGATATTTATTTAGGTTCGGGATTGCTGCCGGAATCGTTTGAATCTCATGGTCCGGCTTTAGCTGTGCTCTGGAATTCCCGAGATAGAATATGGCGGGTGGATTCTACGCTCTATCTGGCCTTACGTCAGTATGAGAGCCCAGAACAGCCGTCAGGTGTAGAGAGAAAAGATACGTATTCAAGTTTTTTTACTCGAGTGAGTTACTGGTGGGAGAGCGGATTGGGACAACCCAATCTCTACTTACAAATGGAGCTGATTAACAATAAGTCAACCTTAGGGCAGTGGGCCGTGCAAAATAGAAATTACAATCAAAATATTTTTTATCTAGGAATGATTTGGGAATGGGATAGATAAATGAGTTCAAAAGATCTTGCTCAAATTGTTTCTTTAGCAAAAAAGGGCCAAGAAGAGGCCATGGCTGAGCTGATTCATGAGATTGAGAAACCTCTTTTCCGCTATTTATTTCATTTATGTGGAAATGAGGCTTTAGCTCAAGATCTTTGCCAAGAATCCCTAGTAAAAATTTTGACGAAAATTGATCAAATTAAAGACGACTCAGGAGTGATGTCTTGGGTTTACCAAGTTGGTCGAAATCAATTTATTGATGAAACCAGGAAAAACAAAACTCGGAATTCACTTTCAAA